>JALGTV010000140.1 GCA_029821215.1 Candidatus Zipacnadia bacterium
TATAGTTGCGCACAACGCTGCTGTACTTGCGCATCCTGGGGGTCTATTATATCTACGCCGGTCAGATCTATCTTCAGGGCATCGGCCTGGGCCTGGATGGCAGGCAGGTCTCCCACCAGGGCAATTTGCGCTATCTGGTCCTGGTGGGCACTCACTGCGGCCCGGAGAATACGCTCATCGTTGGCTTCCGGCAAAGCGATGGTGTTGTGTAGTTGCATCGCCCGTTGACGAATGGATTGAATAATAGGATGCATCTGCGATTGCCTTTCTTTGCTTACGAGTAGCCGTATGGTCTGACGAGCCAGGGGGGAGCTACCGCCAAAAAGTGGTTGCTGTAGGCAACATGGTCTCAATTGCCTTATTATTTTACCACTTTGCTGGCTGGTTAGCAACAAGCTGAAGATTCTTGCGCATCTGGCGAGGTTAGGATATAATGCTAATAGTAATTTTCGGAGCCGGCTGGCCCGGCTTCGTCGCACTCAAGTGAGTATGAGCTATGACCTTTCCTCCAACTCCAAGTGAGGGGAAGGAGCATTGGAATAGAGGTAGAGATTAAAATGTCTGATCAGGAAATATTACCACGCATTAGCAAGGCCACGTTGGAGGCAGTAGCGGCGGATGAGAAGATGAACCTGGACACGCTGCGTGCCCGCGTGCACAGTGGCGAGATTGTGGTATGGGGGCAGGCTGATGGCGCGGTTAAGCCTATGGGTATTGGCACCGGCCTGCGCACCAAGGTCAATGCCAATATCGGCACCTCACCTGATTTTCCGTCATTGGACGACGAACTGGAAAAGCTACACGCCGCCCTTAGCGTCGGTGCCGATACTATAATGGATTTGAGCATCGGCGGTGACATAGATGCCATCCGGCGCGAAATTCGGGCGGCCTGCAATGTGCCGCTGGGGACTGTGCCCATTTACCAGGTAGCCATTGAAGCCGAGCAGCGCTATGGCACAATGGACAAGATGGTCCCCGACCAGATCTTTGAGGTTATTGAGCGTCACGCGGCGGACGGCGTTGATTTTATGACTCTCCACTGCGGGGTAACCCGGCAGAGCGTGGCTGCCCTGGACAGTGAGGGACGCCTGTGCGGTATTGTCAGTCGGGGGGGCAGTATGTTAGCGAATTGGATGCAGGCCAACAATGCCGAAAATCCGTTGTATGAGGATTACGACCGGCTCCTGGCTATTCTGAAGAAATATGGCGTATCCGCCAGCCTGGGAGATGGCCTGCGGCCGGGGGCGATAGCCGATGCTTCTGACCGCGGTCAGATAGCCGAGACTCAAGTGCTGGGGGAGTTAGTCCTACGCGCCCGCCAAACCGGTGTGCAAGTATTCGTGGAGGGGCCGGGGCATATGCCGCTGGACCAGATTCCCGGCAACGTCATTCTCCAAAAGCATCTGTGCTACAACGCACCTTTTTACGTCCTGGGGCCGCTGGTTACTGACATCGCTCCCGGCTATGACCACATTACCGCGGCCATTGGGGGGGCGATCTGCGCCGCTGCTGGTGCCGATTACCTGTGCTATGTTACCCCGGCGGAGCACCTGGGCCTGCCCACCACTGATGATGTGGTGGAGGGGGTAATGGCGGCGCGTATCGCCGCCCACGCCGCCGATGTGGTGAAGCGGGTGCCGGGTGCGGCCCAGTGGGATGAGGAAATGTCGCAGGCCCGTGGCAATCTGGACTGGAAGACCATGATTGAACTGGCTATGGACCCAGGATTGGTGATTGAGCGGCGCGGCGAACGCGCCACTCTGGATCCAGCCGCTTGCTCAATGTGCGGTAAGTTCTGCTCTATGAAGATTGACATGGCGCGCCGCCACGCGGCTAAGCCAGTCAGCTAAGCACGGGTTGATATCGTAGCGACGGCCAGCTCTCACTGACAAGTGCTATACGCAGAAGGAGTATCGTTGCGTTATGTCCATAATGCGGATGCGTAAAATGTTTAATCGGTCTATCAAGATACGTATCGGGAAAAGGACGGTGTCTTTGGGTACGCCGTTAGTCATTATTTTCTGGGGCATTGTAGTTGTTTTCGTAGTTGGCGGCGCTACTATGTTTTCTGGTGCGCCCCGGACCCGAGGCGGCGGCGGTCAGGAACGGCAGGTAACAAAACTTATCGCTGAGGTGGACGGCTACCAGATTACCCGTCGCGACTTTGAGCAGCATCTATACTTGCTAACTAAGAATCAGCCGGGAGGTAGCAGTATTCTCCAGCGAAGATATCTAAAGACTAATCTGCTTGAGGGCATTATGCGCCGCCATTTGCTGCTTGAAGCGGCGCGCGCTGAAGATATCCGGGTCAGCTCAGCCGAGATTAGACAGGAACAGCAGCGGCTGGTGGACCAGGCCATCAATCGCCGCTTCCCCGACCAGAAAGACCTGCGCAATTACCTGGAGCGCCATGAGCTGTCCCTGCAGCAGTATCGCGACCAGCTCATAGACAGAGAATACAGTGACTCCGACCTGCTCCGCGAGCAGTTACTCACTCAGAAACTTGAAGAACTTATCAAAGGGACAGTCGAGCTTACCGATGAGCAGCTCCAGGAGGAATACGAAGAGGTCAAGGTCCAGCACATCCTGATAACTCCAGATAGCTTCCTGACTTCAGGCGACGAAGGCGAATTAGACGAGTCTGGCAGTGAGGCCGAGCCGGCTCAACCGTTGAGTCGGGAAGAAGCCGAGGCGAAAGCCCAGCAGAAAGCTGAGCAGCTACTGGAGCAAATCCGGGATGGAGCTGATTTTGCTGAGCTGGCCAAGGAGCACTCCGAAGATCCCGGCAGTGCCGCTGATGGGGGTGACCTGGGCTGGGTGAGGCGGGGCCAAATGATCAAAGAGTTTGAGGAAGCGGCCTTTGCTCTCCAGCCGGGTCAGGTAAGTGATGTCGTCAAGACTGACTATGGCTTTCATATTATTAAGGTGCTGGAGCAGCGCACTAACCTGCCTGATGATTTTGAGCAGAACAAGGAATCCTACCGGCAACAGGTACTGACACGCCGGCAGAATCAGGCCTGGCAGGAGTATCAACGTACTCTCAAAGACCAAGCCGATATAACCATAGTTGATGCTGAACTACAGGCCTACCAACTACTGGAGGAAGGCAATAAAGGTGAGGCGATAAATCTTCTGACTAAGGCGGCTGAGAGTGACCCCTACAATATGTCAGCTCGCTACGGGCTGGCCCAACTGTACCGTCAGGCGGGTGAGGAGGCCATGGCCATCAAGTACCTGAAGCAAATTACCGAACACCCCGAAGGGGCGTCCTCACCTGACGTACATGTGGAGCTGGGCGAACTACTACGTGCTCAGGGCCAGAAAGAAGAGGCGTTGAGCGAGTTTCGGTCAGCCTCGGACTGGGCCGCGGCCCCCCAATACACCAATTATGCGGTGCACATGCGCCTCAAGCAGATATTTGAGGAGATGGAAAAGCCTGAGCTGGTCCAGCAGGAGGACGAGTGGCTGGCCGAATTCCAGGAGCAACAACAACAGGGCATTACATTCCCCGGGGGTTAGCAAATGTCTACACTGGATATTGATCCGGCGGCAGTGCGCCGGGGTCTGGTTGACTTTATTGGCGGTTTTATAACTGAAGCCGGGTTCACTCGTGGAGTGGTGGGAATCTCCGGGGGCCTGGACTCCTCGGTGACCGTCTTCCTGTCAGCGGCTGCCTTAGGGCCGGACAATGTTCTGGGTCTAATCCTGCCCTATAAAACCACCAACCCGGCATGTGTTGAAGATGCCACCACTGTGGCCGAGCAGTTGGGTATTCGCACTGAGACCATTGATATAACCCCCCAGATTGATGCCTACTTTGACCGCTTTGCTGATGCCAGCCCCCTGCGCCGGGGCAATAAGATGGCCCGGGAGCGCATGGCCATAATCTACGACCACGCCAAGGCGTGGGAAGCTCTGGTTGTTGGCACGGGCAACAAGACTGAGTACCTGCTGGGCTACACCACCCTCTGGGGCGATATGGGCTGCGACCTAAGACCTCTGGGCGGACTGTACAAGACCCAGGTGCGCCAGCTTGCCCACCACCTGGGTGTCCCCGAGCAAATCATCCATAAGCCGCCTACCGCTGGCCTCTGGCCGGGGCAGACTGACGAGGGGGAAATGGGTATCACCTACAAGGAGGCCGACCAGATTTTGTACCGGTTGATTGATAAGCAACTTCCTCCTGAGCAGATAGCCGAGCAAGGATTTGACCGCGCCCTGGTAGATAAGATAGACAAAATGGTCCGGGCCTCCGCCCACAAGCGCTGTATGCCGCCGACAGCCCAGATCAGTGACCTGGTTTAGAGCGACATTTGGGTACTGTAGGCAATGCGAATATGGCCAACGACAAAGACCCCAGTCAGCCAGCCGTTCTGTACGTGGTGGCCACTCCCATCGGCAACCTCCAGGACATAACGGGGCGGGCGTTGGAGGTGCTGGGCAGTGTGGATCTGGTGGTCGC
>JALGTV010000141.1 GCA_029821215.1 Candidatus Zipacnadia bacterium
TTAACATAATATTGTACGTAAAGCCGAAATTCACCCCCAATGACCCTCCGGGACCCTCGGAGGACCACTATATACTGACTATCGCATCGTTGCGCTCTCGCCTCCTCTCCATTCCCCCGTGGTCAACAGTTTTCACGCGAAGTAGTTAGGCCTGATTCTGTGGCGACGCCACGCCAAAACTGCGGGCTTAAACTACTCAAGGGCCTTAGTGGCCTGGGCCAGGTCCAGAGACTGCAGGCGGCGGTGTCCCAGGTAAGCAGAGAAGACGGCCAGCAGCAGGACAATCAAAATGGTGATAACATAAACCCACCACGGCAGGAATGCACGAAACGCTATATTCTCAGTCTGGTATCCACTCAAGAACAATTTATTGAGAATAGCTCCCAGAGGCAGACCAACGATCAGGCCAGCGCCGGCCAGAACAAACAATTCCAGGCCCGCCAGCCAGGCGGTTGTCCATGCCGCGAATCCGAGGCTCCGCAAGCTGGCCAGCTCGCGGGTGCGTTCCAGCAGTGAAATGGAGGCAACACTGTGAATCGCCGAGCCCGCCAATACACCTCCGAAGCTCAGCAGAACACCAATGAATATGAACATCAGTCCCATCTGCTCATCCATCTGCTGGCGGACGTCAGCGGTAGTGGAAACAAGCATTACCTCATCGGAGCGTTCGAACCGTTGCTCAAATGCCTCAACCATCCGGGTATCGCAGGCAAACTGGGCCCCATAGGAACTGTCAGGCCAGACCTGATCAGCCAGCGAACGGCGAATGTCTCTGAACTCACCGTAAGCACTGTTGCCCATGGCCACGTCCAGTATGCCGGCCACCTGCATAGTAGTGCGCACCCGGTGGCGACGGCTGGATTTCACCCAACTGACCACAACAGGATCGCCTGGCTCCGTGTGAAGGCGGCGTGCCAGTTGTGCAGGTATCCAGACTTTACCGGGTTCTACTGCCATTGTCTGCTCAGATACCGTATTAACTCGCAGGAGCTGCTGGCCTAACTGCAGACCAGTGAGAATCACTTCCCCGTGACCCCAACTGCTACGTATCTCAACGGGCAGACTCACGGTCAGGCCAGCCCCGTGAGCGCCGGGGAGATGGGTGGCCGCTTCGGCCAGGGTCCCAGCATCGGGGCGGGTAAACTGCAGGTCAATGTCGTATCTGCGACCTTCAGTAATATATTCATCAATGGCGTCCATGGTCGAAACATAGGTCCCAAATGTGGTTATGATAATACTGGCCCCGCCAGCAATCCCGGCCACTGCCAACAGCGTGCGCGAAGCACGTCGCATTATGCCGCGCAGAGGTATGCGATAGAGGACCGAAACAAAGCGGGTCCACTGCATTACCAACTGCTGGATGTGCAATCGCCGACCCCTACCAACTTCTCCGCGCATAGCCACAGCCGGCGGCAATCCCGCCGCCAGCCGGGCAGGCAAATACACGGCTACCAGACCAGTACCAATGGCCAGAGTTAGTGCGGTCAGGATGGTATCCCAGTGCGGGGCGGCCGAGGCCATGGGCAGATGCAGGGTATTTGCGTACATACGATTCAGAACTACCGCTAACAAATGGCCTGCGACTGCCCCGGGTATAGCTCCCCCGAGAGCCACCAGCACCCCTTGCAGTAGGTACTGGACCAATATCTGTTGTTTTCGGAACCCACAGGCGCGTAGCGTACCAATGACCGGCAGCTGCAGACGCACAATCCGCGACAGGGCTCCGTAAAGAGAAAGCCCGGCTGAGGTAAGAAACAATATGGGAAAGAATATGCTGAGTGTCGCGAAGCCCTGCTGATCCATGTCGAGGAGACGTTTACTGGGCTGTTCGTCCTGTAGATAGGCAAATTCCAGCCCGTACGAACGGGTAATGCCTTCCAATGTGTGGAGTACCTGACGCTCGTAGCCTGGGTCTACAAGACAGTGGATTTCGTTAATGCGCGGCCCCATTCCCAGCCATCCCCGGGCGTAGTCTTCGTCAATAAACACCACGCCAAAGGTGCCGGGAGATACAAACAGAGCATGTTTGGAAGGAACCGGATAAATGTATTCGGGACTGGTTGCGAATCCTACTATGGTAAATTTCCGCCGGCGAGATCGGTACGAACATTCGATTTGGTCGCCAATCTGGTAGTCGTTTTCCCGGGCAAACTGCTGTTCTACAACGGCCTCCCGGGCATTTGCCAGGTAGCGTCCTTCGAGGAGCCATAGGTCGTTGATCGGGGGGTGATGGCGACGCGGGACACCTATGAAGCGCCCCAGCACGCGCTTGCGGTCATGCTCACGCTGAACGATAGCGCCGTCGCCGACCACTCGTCCCACAGCAGTGTGAACATGGGGGATAGTGCGGGCGATATCTACCAAACTACCAGGAGCCGATTCGAACAGTGCAGAGGCATCGGCGAAATTGGTGCGGCGGTAGATAGTGCCGTAAACAACGGTGAGATTCTGATAGGCTTCATACAGGCCTACGAATAGCAATACCCCCAGCCCAATGAGCACCATAAGTGCGACTGTCTGGCCGGATAGGGCGCAGGTATCGGCCCACAACTTCCGTCCAAGCATCGGCACCGATGACTTTCGGGGGGCCTCAGCGGAGTTCACGGGGATGGAGGGCCTCCCCTTCGCTCACGTCGGCCACCTCTCCGCTGTGCAAACGGATAACTAAGTCTCCCATGCCTGCCAAACTGGTATCATGGGTGACCATTAATACTGTCATATGGCGACGACGCGTCTCCTCCCACAGCAAGGAGAGTACTTCAATGCCTGTTTCAAAATCCACCGAACCAGTCGGCTCGTCGGCCAGCAGTAAGTGGGGTTGTTTAACAAGGGCCCGCGCGATAGCTACACGCTGCTGCTCGCCACCACTGAGTTCAGCCGGCAATTGGTCAGCCTGGCGCTCCAAACCTACATCAGCTAAGGTACTGCGCGACAGAGCATCATTGCCGACCAGTTGGGCGACAAGACGCACGTTTTCCAGGGCAGTGAGAGTGGGGACGAGATTGAACATTTGGAAGACGAATCCCACCGTCTCGCGGCGGTAGCGAGTAAGTTGCTCATCATTCATACCCGAGAGGCGCTGCCCAAAGACAATTACCTCGCCCCGGGTCGGGGTGTCCAGTCCCCCCGCCAGATTCAGCAGGGTGGTCTTGCCCGACCCACTGGGGCCCAGGAGCATAACAAAGCAGCCAGCGGGCAACTCCAGATCAACACTGCGCAGGGCATCCACGGTCACATCGCCCATCGGATACTGCTTCCACAGCTCGCGGGTGATTAGTGCTTTGCTTGCATCTGCCGCGACCGGGCACACTATTAGTCGCCTCCTGCGGTGGCCTGGTCCATCGGCGGCATAGACTGCACTTTCACGCGTTGACCTTCCTGCAGTCCCTCTTTGCCATTTACCACCACTATATCCCCTGGCTTCACTCCGGAGCGTATTTGGATAAAGTCAAAGTTATTGGGCCCTACCTCAACTGGTCGGCGCCAGGCTTGGTTATCCTCAACCACCCATACCCAATCATCTGGGCCCTCGTGCACTACCGCTGCCGTCGGAACGAGTATACCGCGGTCTATCAAGGGGATATTAGCATCTACGTCAACTTCTGTGCCTGGCGCCAGGGGGAATGCAGGATCATCCACACTACATTTCACACGCACTTGAGCAGCAGACCCCGGCAGATCAGGCCGAGATACAGCCTCTCTACCGATTTCTTCAATGGTTAGGTCCCAAGGGGGACTAAGGTATCCCCCCGCGCGACACCGCAATTTCTGGCCCGGCCGCAGGTGAACGGCGTCTTCGCTCTCCACAAACACAACAACCCACGGAGAAAGTGAGGAAACCAGCCGCAGTACTGGCTGGCCGGGACTAACCACGGCGCCGACACGTCGGTAGATGGTTACGACGTTCCCATCGTAGGGAGCCTTAATGACGTCGGCGATATCCGCCAGATTGGGCGCGGCTTCCACCGGCGCCAGCCGGGCCAGTAGGTCTGATCCCGTGACGGTCTCTCCTTCTTCGACATACAGCTTCACAATACGGCCCCCGCCTACAAAGGCGAGGTCAGCGCTTTCCGACTCCACCAGGCCTGACGCCGCAATTTGTAGATTTAGGGACCCAATGCACACCTCAGCTACCTCCACCTCGTGGCCACGCTGCCTAACGATGATCGCGGCCATAATTATGAGCAGAAGTAAGGCTACTGCTACCACGAATTTGTAACGTCTGAGCCAATCAATCATAACATTGGTTGCCGGTTATAGAAAACCTTGATCGTCTTGTAGTATTCGTTTCTCATTGCAACAATTCCTCTTAGCGTGTAGCGTCCCTTCCCAGAATCCCTTGGAGTCGAATACTGCGGAGGTTCTACTGCGTGTAATTACCTTGGCACAAGCAAGTACGGATTCGGCTGCGTGACCGGGCGGCTTCGCGGCCGAACTGGGGATATCGTCGCCTGGG
>JALGTV010000142.1 GCA_029821215.1 Candidatus Zipacnadia bacterium
GGCGAGGTTGCGGTTTGGCAAGCTCACTGTCCTGAGCCTGCCGAAGGAGAGAACCGCGCCCAACACAAGGCGCGTAAATCTCGCCTACGCGCTTGCGTTGCCGTAGCAGCTACATCGCGCAGGCGCGACAAGAAGACGGTATACGGGTGATGAGGGAATACTAACAGTAGATAGGGCACCTGGCAATGCCCGGTGCCCTATCTACAACAGGTTTACATTGATTGAACTGGTGGTGTGACTATTAAGTATACCACCATAAGGCAGATATTAAACATGCTATCCCCTGCCTATTGCTTGCGGGGGTGGGGGATTGGCGGCTAACAGGAGTCAGCCGATATGATCTTATTGGTAGCCATGGCCCAGGCCGGTGAGCATTACCTTGAGCGGGTGGCAGAGTCGTATTTCAAGTATAAACTGCGCTTTGAGCAGATTTCCGGCGAGCCATGTTTGATTATCCGCTACCCCCAGGTTACGCCGCAGTTAGTCAGCCAATACCCGGTACGGGCTATTTTTATCAGCGGATTTGGTTATGGCTGGGATGAGATGGACTTCACTGAGCTATATGGACTGTATGATGTACTGCATAGCACCGATGTGCCGGTACTGGGTGCTTGCGGCGGCCATCAGTTGATTGCTCATGCCTTTAGTGAAGACTTTCGGCAGGTGGAGGTGCTGGAGGATGCGCCGATGCGCCGGCTGCAACCGGGGGAGCCGGATTGGGACCCACAGTATCATCCCGGCTGGTTTGTAGAAAAAGGCATCCAGCCGGTGGAGATTACTGGGCCGGACCCGCTATTTGCCGACCTACCCGAAACCATTTATGTGTATCAGAGCCACTACTGTGAGGTCAAACAGTTACCCGAGGATTTTGTCCTGCTGGCGAGCAATGATAACTGCCGCATTCAGGCGATGCGGCATGCCGACCGCCCCATCTACGGCACTCAGTTCCATCCTGAGGCATATACAGATTATTATCCGCACGGCCAGCGCGTGCTGGAGAATTTCTTCGCTATGGCTGAGGGTCGGTGAAAGCCCGGATATATGCCATTACCTTAAGGTCACTTAGCGTCAGGGCCAGCAGGGGTGTCGGGCGGGGTCTGAGCGGATCGGGCAATCAGCAGACGCACGATTTCTTTCTGCGTTTCGGGGTCATCCATATAGGCTTCACTTACACGACATAGCAGGTCCCAAACTGCCCGGGTGCGCACCAAAGAATAACAGCGGTACTGCCCATCGCCACGAATGTGGACATCCAGAATACCATTGTCCGCCAGGCGGACCAGAGCCGGTTGGACCTGCTCTACCTCGCGACGCAAACGCAGAGCCAGGCCGGCCGCAGTGTCAAAAGTATCAGGATTGTCCTGAAGATACAACACCACGTCCAGCCCCGCTACCGTCTGCACCGCTTCCTGGATAAACTTCCTGGTCCGCGCATCCATAGTATAGTAATCAGGTTCGCCGCCGGTACTCAGGCACCTCCCACCACTGGTTAGCAGCCATTGCTCATCTTCGTGGAGAATATTCACCAGAGCCTATTATTTATACTTCGTTGTCCGGCGACATCCTACCTCCCTAAAATGTCAGGGCCTATCAGGAAGGATTTGAGCCGGGGCCGGAGAAGTATCTGGCAATAACACGGCGACGTCTTAGCCGATGATGATGTAATAGCAAGAAAGCGGTACCCGCCTGAGGAGGCCAAGCAGATGCCAAGCGATGTGGCAATCGTCTTTGATTGCGGATCCACCAACGCAGCGGCAATAGCAGTTGACTCGCAGGGCCAGATTGTCGGATCAGCCAACTATCCTAATGAGCAGCGACCCCAATTAGAAGGGGAAGCAGGCGATGATAGGCCGGCCAAGGAGGGTTGGCGAATATGGGACTTGGAGGAGGTGTGGGACAAACTGGGCCGGGCCAGCCAACAGGTCTGCGGCCAGCTTGATAGTAGTCGCATTAAGGCAGTAACCGTCACGACCTTTGGGGCCGATGGCGGGCCAGTGCGGGCCGACGGCACCCTTACCTATCCAGTCATTTCCTGGCAGGACAAGCGGACTGAACAGTTAGCCAAAGACATAACGGCCGATATAAGTGCCGCGGACATATTTAATCTGACCGGGTATCAGATAATCTCCTTTAACAGCATTCTGCGCCTTATGTGGCTGCGGCACAACGCACCCGCTGCCCTGGATGAAGCCGATAGTTGGCTAATGATGCCGGGTCTGCTAAGTATGAAGCTATGCGGGGAGAAGTCCATTGAGCCTACCAGCGCCGGAACGATGATGGCCATGGATATGGGTCAGCGGGACTGGTCGCAGCAGATGCTGTCGCTGGCGGAGGTGGATAGCTCGTTTTTCCCGACGTGGGTGGAGCCCGGTGAGGTCATCGGCCTCGTCCATGCCCAGGCGGCTGAGCAGACAGGATTGCCCCCAGGTATTCCAGTAGTTGCCGCCGGTCACGATACCCAGTTTGCTGCCATTGGGTCGGGAGCTCGGCCCGATGAGGCCATC
Organism: Candidatus Zipacnadia bacterium; assembly: GCA_029821215.1. Taxonomy (GTDB): domain Bacteria; phylum Armatimonadota; class Zipacnadia; order Zipacnadales; family Zipacnadaceae; genus JALGTV01. The sequence continues at coordinate 2,505 of JALGTV010000142.1, forward strand.
CTCAGCAGTGGCACCTGGGAAATACTGATGCTGCGCGTGGACAGGTTCCAGCCCAATCAACTGGGTTTTCAGGAAGGACTACTCTTTGAGTGTGATGCGGTGCCGGGTTGGTGGAACCCTCAACTGCTGATGATGGGCAGCGCCGTGCTGGAGTGGATCCGCCAGCAATTCTTCAGCACCATAACTGACCGCCATCAGGCTTATCCGCAGATGATAGCCGACGCCCAGCAAATAGACCCAGGCAGCGATGGCGTGACCGTCATACCATCCTTTGTCTCCGACACCGGACCGACCAAGAAGTATAATACTCAAGGTACTATTCTGGGCTTGGAACTGCAAACTTCGGGGGCCCATATCTACCGGGCTGGACTGGAGGGGCTTAGCTTCCAGATGCGCAGCGCCCTGAATATCTTGGCTCAGGCCGTCGGATTCCAGCCCCAGGGCATTCGCGTGGTAGGCGGCGGCTCCCGCAATGAGCTATGGAACCAGATCCGCGCCGATGTCACTGGCCTGCCGGTAACCACTATTGCTCAGCGCGAAGCGACAGTGCTGGGTGCGGCTCTATTTGCCTTTGTCGGTGCCGAGGTATTTTCCTCAGTGGATGAGGCTATTGACCAGGTGCAGATGAATGAGAGCACCTTTGAACCCTCCGCTGCAAGCGCCATCTACGCCGACCTGTACCAACGCTACCTTCAGGTGCCCCCGGCGCTGAGTGACTTCTATTCCTGAAGCTGATTCTGAAGCACACAAGCCACGCCCCCTCCATCCCCAAGATAGGTAGTAATACCTCCGTTTGCCTCCGTTGTACCCACCACATAAGTAGCTTTTACTGCCTGTTAGCTACCTTGTAACCACACCGTTTCGCCACGGCTATCAAACCTCATCTTAGCGCGCCGATTGATACACTGTCAGGCGCGGAGGGAGCGCCACGGCGGAGCATCAGAAACGTGAAGTATACAAAAATTCAATGGAGTATTCTTCTGTGCGGAATAGTAATTTTCAGTTTGGTCAACGAAGTGTCAGGTGCGGGTCAACCCGTATTTATGGGTCAATACCCCTCAGGCCTGACCAGAAAGGCTGATTTCTCCGAGTTTTGGGAAGCAACATTAAGCCAACTGGTCCAGTGGCCGGCCCAGGTAACGGATAAAGGCAACGGCGAATTGCAGTTCCACGGGCAAGCCAACCGCCTGTGCACCGCCGTCTTCTCAGCGCCCCCAGGCTGTACGGTAAGCGGGGCCATTTTGCATATTACCCAGCGTGGCAATCTGAGCAGACACGCCAGTTGGCACGACGGCTATGCCCATCTGTGTATTAACTGGTACCCACCCCAGCAAGATTACCAGTGGGAGCCGAACGGTTTGCCCGACCGGCAGGCCTACATCCTGGGCGAGGCCATTGTGGACGCCTACCGGGCAGTGGAAGTACTACTCAGCCGGCCACAGGTTGCCGCTGACCGCGTGGGCATCATCGGGGAAGGGTTAGGAGGAGCGATCGCCATCGCCTTGGCGGGGTTAGTACCGGAGAAGGTATCATTTGTCATTGCCTATGATCCGTGGCCTGCCTATCATTATCCGCCGGCTAAGTTGATGCCGTCAGCACCACGGGTAGCCTCCAGCCTGGCTGATTACGAAGACCGATTCCATCAGTGGCGGCGGCCAATCCATCAGAGCACCAGTTACTTTGATATCATCAACTTTGCTCCCCAAGTGCAGGCGCCGACTCTGATCATTCTTCCCGAACTGGCCAAGTACGACCGGAGCAACCCTACCCGGATTTTATACAATTGCCTGGGTGGTGAGAAGCAGCTCATGTACACTCCCACGAAGCTCCGGCGACATTTGGTGTCCAGCATCAGCCAGAAGGATATTTGCCACCAGTGGGCTCAGCAAGCTCAGCGGCCAACTCAATATTCTGTCACCCAATCGGCGGTTGAGCCGTTTGACAAGCTACT
>JALGTV010000143.1:0-3019 GCA_029821215.1 Candidatus Zipacnadia bacterium
CTCCACCAGCCTTCGCTAAAGCTACGGCTGGCAAGCCAGTTTGCGCTAAAGCTACGGCTGGCAAGCCAGCTTACGCACCAAAACCGAGGGCGGTTCTGCAGGCGGAGGCTGGCTTGTCAGCCGTAGCCCGGTGAAGGCTATGTCGGAGATGGGCGAAGGCTGGTGCCCGCCGTAGCTCGCCGAAGCCTCTGGCGAAGGCAAGCGAAGGAGGGCTTTTCACTGTGCTGTTCACTCCACTGCCTCAAGCCTGGGCGCGGAAGGTATCCTGATCAAAGTGGAGGTCAGATGAAACACGTTTATCTTCTTCAAAGCATCCATCACCCCGACAAACGCTACATCGGACTTACTTCAAACGTTGAAGAACGGCTAAAGGCCCACAATGCCGGTAAATCCGCTCACACTGCAAAATATGTGCCCTGGAAACTTGTTGCTGTCATCTACTTTGAAGATAACGCTAAGGCAGTAGCATTTGAACGATACCTCAAGTCAGGCTCCGGCCGCGCCTTTGCCCGTCGGCACTTCTGGTAGCGTGTCGTTCCGGGAACTATCTCAGGAGTGGGGAATCACAACACCCGAGAAATGAACAACAGATTCTATCGCTTCTTATGGGCGTCTTCTCAGCTATAGACGAGTGTATGCAAAGTTCTAAAAAGGGGCGTTTAGAACTTGTTATCGGAAATCGCCCGAAAATATGAGGAGGCATGAAAATGAGAAAATATAAAGTTATTGACATATCAGAAAAACAACTGGAAGAAATGGTAAGGAAAGCTCCAGATTTAATTGAAGAAGGATTGCGATATATAGATCATCAAAAAAGGACTGAGCGCGGGCCCTTGGATGTTCTATTTGCTGATTCAGGCAATGCTCTGGTTGTAGCCGAGTTGAAGATCGTGGAGGATGACGGGATGCTTGTTCAAGGTGTTGACTATTACGATTACATTACAAGCAATATCGAAGGTTTTGCAAGAGCCTATAAAGATAAGAAAGTGGATCCTAAACAAAAGCCGCGGTTATTTTTGATTGCACCCAGTTTTTCTGTATCGCTAGTCAATAGATGTAAGTGGATTGATGTTCCGATTTCACTTTTTACATTTCAGTGCATCGGATTTGAGGATAATCCAAAGGAGATCATACCAATATTCAAAGAAATAACAATTCCTTCAATACCCGACCCAGTAGAAGTCTATACTCTTGACCAGAGACTAAACTATATAACTGATGGTAAAGTTAGAGAGGCGGTTGAGGACTTGCTGAAAGAAATAAAGGAGTGGGATGCAGACAATATACTCATCGAGCCAACGAAATCTGACATCTCAATAAAAGTCTCGGGGAGAGTTTTTTCATATTTAGGTCCTAGAAGAAAGCATTTTATCATTTATACTTATGACAATGAAAATAAATGGACAGGATTTCCTATACAACAAGCAGAAGATTTAGAAGAGGTAAAGATTCTGCTGAAAGGTAATTATGAAAAGTTCAAATAAGGCGACTTCCGATAACACGGCATAAAAGGTTCGTGCCTTACGGCACTGGCCTAAATTTGGCCTCGCAAAAACTTCTTTTATGCTGGAGCGTCATATGCTGTAATTTCTTAGAATTGATAAGGCTGCCCCCTATGTCTGTCAGGCCATATCCCTCAATAATCCCCACTGCCGTTGTCTGTGCTACCTGAGAAGGAATATTACCTGCGCAAGCGAATCCCCCTGTTTGAGTGGTAGTTAGCGAAACTTAGAGGAGAGATGCTATGAATCAAGAACCAGTCAAGGTCTTAGTTTGGTTTGAGGGTCAGCATCCGGCTGACATCTACCCTCAGCAGATCCACGGTACCATTGCCCAGGCACTCAACGAGAGCGGTCAGGTAGAAGCGCAGATTGCCGAGATGCAGGACCCCCAGCAGGGCATTGTTGACAGCGTGTTGGCTGAGACTGACGTGCTAATCTGGTGGGGCCATCTTAAGCACGAGGAAGTCAGCGACGAGACAGTGGGCCGGGTGGTGGATCGAGTCGTGCTGGGAGGCATGGGGTTTATAGCTCTTCATTCTGCCCACTATTCCAAGCCCTTCAAGACGCTGATGGGTACCAGTTGCGATCTGGGCTCCTGGCGCGAGGAGGCCGAGCCTGAACATCTCACCACGCTGCTCCCAGATCATCCCATTGCCCAGGGAATTCCGGCGCAGTGGGATATACCCCAGACTGAGATGTACGACGAACCCTTTGACGTCCCTAAGCCAGATGAGGTAATCTTCCATTCCCGCTGGGACCGGGGCGAAGAGTTCCGTTCCGGGTGCATCTGGAGACGGGGTGAGGGGCGTGTCTTCTACTTCCGGCCCGGGCACGAATCTTATCCTATCTTTGACCAGCCCCTGGTGCAACGAGTGATTCTCAATGGGGTTCTATGGTGTGCTCAACGTACTTGAGCCGACCCCTGATCAATAGAAACTCGCACCAACGGTTGGCGCGGTCGTTAGTTGCGCAGGTTCAATAGCGACGGGCAGGAACGTCTGCACAGTAATTTCCTGCCCGTTGCTTAGCAGGGTAATCATTCCCACTTCGTCAGTCACGGACGTCTCACAACCTCTCAGGAAAGCCGGCTTATCGCCCCAATCCACGGCTTCTCCTCCTGATATGATACACACTCGTGGGTTGGCTGCGGCCAGTACCGCCCGTGCCTCCTCCAGGTGGCGGCCGTGATGAGGCAACTGAACGACGCTGCTATTCAGGGGAACACGGTGCTGTCGCGCCCAGCGAATTAGTCGCTCCAATCCCTCCTGCTGCTGATCGGCCAGAAACACAAACGAGGTCTGGCCGTAACTGAGACGCAGACACACTGAATTATTGTTTATGTCATCGCTGGTTCCCCTCAACAGTGGTTCACTGGGAGATAGGAGTATCGCCTCAATGTTGGTTCCCAGTTGTAATTGTCCGCCGGCGCGGGCTGTGCATATCGGGACGCCCTCATCACGGGCAGTCTGCGTCAGTGACCGATAGACCTTCGTATCGGCGCTCAGTCCGGGATGCAG
>JALGTV010000143.1:3047-12809 GCA_029821215.1 Candidatus Zipacnadia bacterium
ATCAGCCCGGGCACCGCATTGCAGTGGTCGGCATGGGAATGAGTAATTATTATGGCCCGCAGACGGCGGATACCCCGCCGAGCCAGAAACGGCACTATCACCTGGTCAGCCAGCGCTTGACCACCATTACCTGCGTAATTACTGCTGCCGGCGTCAATCATCACGGCCTGTCCGTTGGGGGCTTCAATAATTGCACACTGTCCTTCGCCCACCGCCAGGAAAGTAACCCGTAGTGGCGCTGCAGTGCCTGTGAGTGCGGCTGCGACCACTGCCGCCGCGAGGGCGACGGCTCCCCCTACCAATATCCATCGCTTGTTAAGCTGGCGGGTGCACCGCCATTAGGAGAAGGCTTCCCAGGCCCAAGTACCACAGGACTACTACTGGCCAGGAAAAGTATACATTGTCAATATAGGCCCCCGGGAGCTGGGCGAAGAAAGCATTAGACGCCAACATCACCTTCATCAAGCTGCCCGCCAACCAGCATAACAGTCGGGTAACAGGCAGAAGTGTTGATCCAGTTATTAGCGCTACCATCCCCAGAGGCACCACCAGCATAGAGATAGGCACGGCAATGAGGTTAGCCAGGGAGCCCAGGCCGCCGAAACTGTAGAAATTGCCGGCCAGAATGGGCGTGACCATTACCCAGACTCCCAGCGTAGCCAATCCTACTATCCCTACCAGATGGGGACGGTGGGTGACACCGAACACGTCGCGGTGGCTACGGGGAGCAAAGATTGCTACGCCAAGGGTCGCGGCAAAAGTCAACTGAGCACCTATGTCTAACACGACGTTAGTGTCGGCAATTACCAACAGCAGGGCAGCCAGACCAATGGCATTGGGCAGGTCATAACGTCGCCCAGTGACCAACGCGTAGATGAGAATGACCGCCATTACCAGCGAGCGGCTCACAGAAGGTCCCAGACCCGCCAGTAGGACGAATCCCACCAATGGAGGGCCAATAATAAGGACGTGCCAGGGACGCAGCGCCCAGTGCCGCCGAGCTGTCACCAATAGTATCAGGGCAAAGACAATAAAAGTGACTTGGGCGCCTGAAACAACCAGCAAGTGAATCGTACCGGTGCGCCGAAACAACTCTTTGGTATCTTCGGAGATGGCTCCGCTGGCCTGCATCCCGTAGACCATGCCGGCCATCAAGTCAGCATAGCCCTCGGATTCGGCTCCGGGCATAGCGCGGCGGAAGTTTTGCAGTGCTCGCTGGCGGGCCAACTGTATGACATGGGCTAACTTGAACCGAGGCGAGGCAGAATAAGGCAGCCGATACAGCCGAACCACCCGGGCAGAAGTAGTGATGCCCTGTCGCCTCAGGTAACGGCGCAGGTCAAATTGCCCCAGATTCATAGCTGTGGGCGGCAGTCTCAGATTCTCAATATCCACCCCCACGGTCTCGCCGGCGGCTACCGGCTGTTGAGGGTCAGACTGCGACAGTGAAACGCAACCGGTGGCCGGCCACGTTCCCTGCTCTGTCTGTACGGTCGTCACTTCCACTACCAGTCGGCGCCAGTGAGGGCTCTGTTGGCGAACCTGGACTATGTGACCTGTGATATGGGCTTGCGCTGCGGGGGCGAAGCGCGAAATATCATTGGCGGGGAGCACGAATTCTGCCGCATGCAGGGTGATGCCGGCCAGGAAGAAAGCTACTGCTAACCACAGATGGGCGTAGCCTGACCGTTTCCGACTGACCCAAAACCCCATCACAGCAGCCCCCAGGGCTATCAACAAGGGTAGGGAGAAGGAAATGGCCGCTTCCTCAGCCACCACTACTCCCCCGATGAGAGCGGCCGTCAGGTAGACCAGGGGTCGGTAGCCAATCTCTCGCCACGGGTTACCTGGCCCTCGTTCAGGTGTTACCAATTGGTTAGCTCGTGAGGATTCAGTGTCACCAGCGAGACCGTCCAAAGGCAGCTCCTACAGTATTCAGCGTTCGGCATTCAGCGTTCAGGAAGGGCGATAACGCCAGGCGCGTAGGCGAGGTTCTCCGGTTCGGCAGGCTCACCGCCCTGAGCAAAGCCGAAGGGCAACCTCGCCATCCGGGCCGTGCAGGTTAAGAACCTGCGTTGATAATAGTTGACTCGCCCAGATTAGTTTTCGCCCCCTAAAGCCCAACTCCTTTGCGGTTGTGAGAAGAGAATAGATGTGAATTGCGAAGTGTGATATAATGCAGACGGGTGTAACTATGCGAGGACATGGACATAGATTCAGACCCTTTGACACCGGAGCTGAAGCTAAGGATGACGAGAAGGTCAAGCCGCTGCGGATAACCGATCGGCGGATGCTGGCCTGGTTCGTGGAGTATCTGAAGCCGCATTGGGTCAAGGTATTGGTGGGCACGCTGGCAACGGTGCTTAGCAGTGCCGCCCATCTGGCTCCCCCGTATATCACCGGTAAGCTAATAGTAGACAATGTCATCCGCGATCAGCACTACAATTTGCTGGCGAAGTATATATTGCTGCTCATTGGTGCCTATTTCGTGAGCCAGCTACTGGCCGCCGTGCGCATGAATATAATGCACGTGCTCGGCCAGCGGTTTGTCTACGAGTTGCGCCTGAACCTATATGAGCATCTGCAAAGGCTATCGCTGAGCTACTTTGAGAGCCGGCCGACCGGCGACATTATGTCCCGGCTGTCCAATGACGTCAATGCGGTGGAAGACATGGTGGTGCACGGTACTGATCAGGTTATTTCCAGCATTCTGATGGTCGCCGGCACTATAACCATATTGTTCGTGCTCATAAAGTGGCAGTTGATTCTGGCGGGCCTATGGCCGCTGCCGATATTCGTGGGTGCCCTGCTTATTTTTGCCCGCTATATTCGTCCTATCTACCGCAAGATCCGCGAAGACCTCGGTGACATTAACACTGAACTCCAGGAAAATATTGCCGGAATGCAGGTGGTAAAAGCCTTTGCCCGGGAGGACTACGAACTGGAGAGTTTTCGCAAGTGGAGCCACGAATATTATAAAGCTAATGTCCGGCGTATTTGGCTGTGGACCACCTTTTTCCCCTTTATCGGTTTTCTAACTTCAATGAGCAGCGTCGGGGTGTTATGGTATGGCGCCGGGCCTTCACTGGCGGGTAATTCGGTGGCCAGTGCGGGCGAGATTGTAATGTTCCTGGGCTATCTGATGCAATTCTATGGACCGGTGGGCATGCTAATTCGCGTCTACGATATTTTCAATCGAGCGCTGGCAGCGTTAGCCCGCATTTTTCAGATATTTGATGAAGAGCCGGACATTCAAGATGCTCCCGACGCTATAGAATTGACCGACATTGACGGTGAGGTAATGATTGATAATGTCACCTTCAAATACAAGACCGGCGAGACCGTGCTGAAAGGCGTTACGGTGTATGCGCGTCCTGGCGAGACCGTGGCCCTGGTAGGACGTAGCGGGGCCGGCAAAACCAGTCTGGTCAACCTCATCCCGCGCTTCTACGATCCGCTGGAAGGCTCTGTGACCGTAGATGGCCACGATGTGCGCCAGGTCACGAAGGCATCCTTGCGCAGCCATATCGCCCTGGTACTCCAGGAAACTTTCCTGTTTAACGGTACGGTCAACGATAACATTGTTTACGGGCGGCTGGGGGCGTCCCAGGAGGAGATTATCCAAGCCGCCAAGGCTGCTTATGCTCATGACTTCATTATGGGCTTGCCGGAGCAGTATGACACCCAGATAGGCGAGCGCGGGGTCAAGCTGTCCGGGGGCCAGAAGCAGCGCATCGCCATCGCCCGCGCCATCCTGGCCGACCCTCGGATTCTTATTCTCGACGAGGCCACTTCCCTGGTTGATACCGAGGCCGAGCAGCAGATTCAAAAGGCGATAGAGAATCTAATGGCGGGCCGGACGGTCTTCGTCATTGCTCACCGGCTGTCTACGATTCGCAATGCCGACAAGATAGTGGTGATAGAGGATGGCGAGATAGTGGAGGAGGCTGACCACGAGGCCCTGATGGAGCGAGGCGGCTTGTACGCGGAGATGTACCAGCGCCAATTCCGCCTGGAAGACATCTGGGGTGCGGGCCAGGATATTCTCGGCTCTAACTCCCGTCCCTGACGTTCTCGTCTACGTCTAGCATCGCCATACTGGTGAGCTGTGACCTAACTAGTGCCTATTCAATAAGCTCTTCGCGGTCCTAGTTCTCTACGTCTGGGGCGGGCTCTGTGGTTTGATCGTTTTTGTCGCGGGTTAGTTCCTGCCCGGATGAGGAGGCCTGCCCACTGGTAAGTTTCTCCAGAGCAGTGGCCGCGGCCTGTTGCACCAGGTCCTTGGGGTCATTTAGAGCCGCCCGGAGGGCCTCAACTGCATGCTTTTTCTGACCTATTTGCCCCAGACTGTTCGCGGCGTGCAGCCGTACGCTCCACTCCGGGTCTTGCAGAGCTTTCACCAACGGCACGACGGCCGTTCGGCTGGCCACGGCACCTAATGATTTTGCTGCGGCCATCCGGGTGACCCAGCTTTCGTCCTTCAGCAGCTTAGCCAGGGGTTGCACACAATGATAGGTACCGATGTACCCCAACGCCTCGGCAACCGCCGTGCGCACCGAACGACTGGGGACATCTATAAGATCAGCAAGATACTTGACTGTCGCTGGCTTAGCCAATTTTCCCAGAGCGATAGCAGCATAGCGAACCACGCGGTCATTAGGATCGTTTAAGGCTTTGATTAAAGCTCTGTAGGCCCGGTCATCGCCAATATTGCCCAGAATCCCCATCACGTAACGACGGACATAGTGATTATTAGAGTTTAAGCACTCAAGCAAGTTAGGAACGGCACGTGAGCCAATCTTAGCCAGTGAATTTGCTGCCGCCTGCCGGACGTTATCATTGGGCGACCCCAAGGCCGCTATGAGGGGTTCAATAGCTATCGTTCCCTTTATCTTACCCAGGGCCTCTGCCGCTGCTCTCGGCAGGTCGGCATCCTCTGATTCCAGTAGGTCAATCAGGGGTTGGATTGCCTGTTTAGATCGCAGTTGCCCTAAGGCGGTGATGGCCGCCCCCCGAACCTCTAGGTTAGAATCCTTCAGCCGTTTAAGCAATTGTTGAGCTACCGAACTATCCCCAATATTGCCCAGCGCTTGTACTGCCCACCGCCGGGCTGTCTTATCCTCGTCGGCCAGCACATCAAGCAGTGAGGCGATCGCCGGCTCCCCAATATTGGCCAGGGCCCCACCCGCGGCCCGGCGTACGTTCTTGCTGCTGTCGCTAATGCTGTCTATCAGTGGTTCGATGGCTCGCTCATCGCCGATTTGGCCAAGAGCTTTAGCCGCAGCCATACGCACTCTGTAGCTCCCATCAGAAAGGGCATCAATAAGCTGGGGAACAGCCGACTCGCCCAGCTCTACCAACTCCTCGATGATTTCTGCCCGTGAGGTCCCCTCGGGAGAACTTAGCTTCTCGATCAACTGCGCGGCTTTACGCTCAGAGGTAGACACTGACAAAACTCCTAATGCATATCACCGACCACCGCCCGCGCATACTATAGTGCGGTAGTCTCGCCGAAAGAATAGGTAGGTTAATACTGGGAAGTATGCCCATAAGCGGGGCAAGTGCGTCGCGACGCTGATAGTGACCCCAACATAGGTTTGCCGACCTCACACGTCCCCCCCCCCAGCTATGCCTGTTGCGGTCGGCTCTGGCCAATACATCCCAAGAGCCGGTATGCCCATAAGGTCCGCCAATAGCTACTCTGCAGGCCGATAGCTTTCTCACATTGGTGCTCGTGATGAGGAAGGGCGTCAGTCCCTCTCTGTACCCGCCTATCTGCTGGGTTGCGGCAGCGGAGGCGGACCAGGTTGTGGAGTGGGCGATGGGCCGGCCTCGGCTGGTGCTTCTGGTTTAGCTTCTTTGGCTTCCTCGGTTTCCTTCGCTTCGCCTTCTTCAATCTCCGGTTCTGGCTTCGGGCGGGGAGTCACACCTAAATCGCGTTGTATGCGGCGGAGCTTCTCGCTCAAAAGTTCCATTAATTCAGCATGTTTAGCTGTAGCTTCTTCGGCTGCGTCAGCCGCGACTTTGCTGTTAAGTTGAATAATTCGTGCCGTCTCAGTATCGCCATTGGCCATCGCGGTCTGGCTCACCTGCTGGATTCGTTCGCTGGCATCAGCCAAACCTTTAATAGCCGCACCGGTGTCACCCTGCTCGGTAGCTTCAATTGCTGCGTCCAGATCGCGCCCAATCTGGCGAAGTTGCGCCTTGTATCTCTGTTGGCGCATTTGCTGGGCCTCGGCTTGTCGTTTTCGCGTCTGCTCAGCCGCCCAGAACAAGTACCACACCACCAAGGCGGCAACAACTATGACCACTACCATAGTCACTATACTGAAGCCTCGCCGCCTCCCGCCAGCTTCAGGCTCCCCTAACTCAATGTCAATCTCTTCGGGTTGACCGGCTTCGGGTTCCTGACCAGCGCCCTCATCGCGTTCATCTTCAGCCATTGATATCCCCACTTTCTGCCTACTGGTGCTCGTATATCATTCAGTAGCTTGGAAGCGATTAGATGACTAAGTATACAGCCCAACACTGCTACTGTCAAGGAAAAGGAACAATAGTAGGGGAAGGCCAAACTGCTTGACACCGCGAAATATCTATTCCTGACAGACAGCAGCACCTTTGTTTACTGAGCCTAAATATGCCCAATCTGAGTTGAAAAACGCTCATGACCCCAGTGAAACCTCCGGATAATATAACCACCCTTATGGAAGCGCGGCTGAGCACGTGGCAGTACAATCTGCTGCGCGGGGCCGGCCAGTTGGCGGGTGAGCTGGGTATGAGGGTGTATTTGGTAGGGGGCCCGGTGAGGGATTTATTGCTGAACCGACCTTCTACGGACTGTGATCTGGTAGTGGAAGGAGATGGTCTGCGGTATGCGGAGGCTTTGGCGGCACGACTAAATGTTACATGCACGGCGCACGAAAGATTTATGACTGCGGTTATGCACTTGCCTACAGGTGGCGAAATAGATGTGGCTACGGCCCGGCGGGAGATATACGAACATCCCGGCTCCCTGCCTACTGTCGCTCCCGTCACCTTGGGCAAGGATCTGTGGCGGCGCGATTTCTCCATCAATGCCATGGCGGTTAGCTTGGCCGAGGAAGACTTCGGCCAATTGTATGACCCCTGTGGGGGGCACGGCGACCTGCAGGCTGGATTGGTGCGGGTGCTGCACGACAAAAGCTTCCTTGATGACCCAACTCGCATGATTCGGGCGGTAGGATTTGAGGTTAGATTTGGTTTCAGCCTGGAAAACCAGACTGAGAATCTGTTAAAGGAAGCACTCAACCAGAAAGCGCTAAGCTATATCTCGCCCGAACGGCGCCGCGATGTGCTACTGCCATTATTGGCAGAGCAAGTAGCCCCAACAATAATCACCCGATTGGCCGAACTGGGTGTCCTGGCAGCCCTGGGGCTGGGGGAGGTGGTCACCGAACCTATGGCCTCGGTCCTGCAACAGGTGCCGCCGGCCTGGGCGGCACTGGAAGGCGAGGAAGAAGGCCCACCGCAGGCACTAACTTACCTGGCACTGATAGCTCATTGGGCCCGGACCGATATTGCCCACCTATCTACTCAAATCCAGCTTACTGGTGACGAGGAGCAGATCCTCCGCAAGGCGGTGGCAATTATTGGCAATCCACCGGCGGTTCTGTCTATGCGTAATCCAAAACTTAGTGAACTCTACTTCACCCTGGAGGGTCTAAGTCGGATAGGCGCAACTGCTCTGTGGGCTGTGCAGGACGATCCCTTGGCCAGAAGCCATATAGAGCAGTTCTGGCATAACCTGCGGGATGTGGCGGCTGACATTGACGGCGATGATCTTGTTGCCGCCGGTGCGGAGCCGGGACCACAGTTTGGGGCAGCTCTCCGGGAGGCGCTGCGGGTAAAGCTGGATGAGGCCCCCAGCACTGCTGAACAGCAACTTGCCGCGGCGCTGACCCACTTAGCGAAGGCAGATAGGAGTTTCTAAAGTGATAATCTATGCTAATTCATCAAGTACTTAGTGGACACTTTGATCTGGGAATGGTGTTGGCGTGGGTAGTTGCTGTGACCATTGCCTTGACTATTCATGAATTTGCCCATGCCAAGGTCGCTGATATGGTCGGTGACCCCACGCCTCGTCTAAATGGCCGAGTCTCTTTGAATCCGCTGGATCATTATGATCCCATCGGCACCACTATGATACTGCTGTTTGGTATCGGCTGGGGCAAGCCAGTACCCATAAGTCCCCAGTTTTTCAAAAACCGCCGCCGCGACGAAATACTGGTGTCGGCGGCTGGCCCGGGATCCAATATCATTACTGCTGCCCTTTTTGCCTTGCCGCTACGGCTCGGATTTGCTGGCGTGTATGGCGACGCGCTGGGATTTATGGTGTTATTGAACCTACTGCTGGCCTTTTTCAATCTGCTCCCAATCTTTCCCCTGGATGGCTCGCACATTATGCAGGCCACACTGTCCTATGACGCAGCCCAGTGCTACACGGCATTTATGAGTAGATACGGTTTCATCCTTTTGATTGTACTGATAGTGACCGGCGTGTTGTGGACCATAGTTGCAATTCCTGCCCGATTGCTATATTATCTATTCAGTGGTCATCCACCGTTCTTTTAGGGAAATAGCTAACCATATGGAGGTTTAACTGTGGCGAAGAAAGGCCGTATTCTCAGTGGTCATCGCCCCACCGGGCGACTCCACTTGGGCCATCTGGAAGGCACATTGCGCACCTGGGCCAGGCTCCAGGATGACTATGAGTGTTTCTTTGAGATCGCTGATTGGCATGCTCTGACCACTGGGTTCGAAGATACTGACCTGCTGCGTGAGAATATCGAGCAGGTCGCTATTGACTGGCTGGCAGCGGGCCTGGATCCGGAGCGCAGTGTGCTGTTTGTCCAGTCTGATGTTAAGGAGCATGCTGAGCTGCATCTGCTCCTTTCTATGGTAACTCCCGTCTCCTGGCTGGAGCGCTGCCCTACCTATAAGGACCAAAAGCAGCAACTGGGTGACGAAAAGACCGCCGGCTATGGATTCTTAGGTTATCCAGTGTTGCAGGCGGCTGACATTGTCATCTACAAGGCCGACACCGTCCCGATAGGTGAAGACCAACTGCCCCACTTAGAGCTGACTCGGGAAATCGTCCGCCGGTTCAACAATATCTACGGGCCGGTCTTTCCTGAGCCTGAAGCTAAACTGAGCCGATTTTCGGTAATCCCGGGCACTGACGGGCGCAAGATGAGCAAGTCTTACGGCAACACCATTGATCTTAGCGACTCACCCGAGGTCATCACCCAGAAGGTGCGCAAGATGTTCACCGACCCCGAGAAGATATATAAGGGTGACCCGGGCCATCCGGACAAGTGCCCGGTTTTTGTCTATCACAATATCTACAACCAAGGCCGGACCCAGCCCATAAAGCAGGGCTGCGAATCGGGTGAGCTGGGATGTGTGGACTGCAAGGTTGAAGTGATTGAGCACCTGCTGGCGGCACTGGAGCCGCTGATGGAGCGCCGGGCGGAACTGGATGCTAACCGCTCTCTGGTGCGTGAGGTCCTGGCGGCAGGTGCGGAAACCGCTCGTGCAGTAGCGACCGACACTATGGAAGAAGTGCGCCAGGCAATGAAGACTGCCGCTCCGGCGGCCACCAATCCATAAACAAGGCAACTAAACTACTGAGGTATTGTCCATGTCAATAGCCAAAGCCATAATTCTATGCGCGGGGGAAGGCACTCGCCTGAGGCCGCTGACCTCGCTGTGTCCCAAGCATCT
>JALGTV010000144.1 GCA_029821215.1 Candidatus Zipacnadia bacterium
GTACTGGGACCTGCTGGTCGCCTATGCGCGTAACCTGGCCGCCCACCGCCAGAATGTCCTGCTCACGCCTATCTTTGAGCTAATTGACTTCCGCAATGACAATGGCCGGCTGGGCTTGGACTTCACTCGCCTTGACCGCTTTGTGGAGCTGTTTAAGCGTGAAGGGGTCATCGGTTACATTGCAGGAGAGCATCTGGGGACGCGGGGCCCGGGCGGCTTTTGGGGCGCGCCGGATTTCGTGATTACCACCTTCCGCCCCCAGGGAGCAGGCCTGGTCAGGGAACAGGCAACTGTAGGCAGCAAGCAGGCCAATGCGTTTTTAGCCGAGTTTCTGCCCGCCCTCCAGGCCCACCTGGGGCAGCGAGGGTGGATTGATATTTACTTCCAGCACCTGGCAGATGAACCAATAGAGCTCAACGCCGCCAGCTACAACCGACTGAGTGCCGCGGTAAAACGGTACGCTCCGCGTCTACGGACCATAGAGACCATTATGTGCCATGACCTGACCGATGATCTGGACATCTGGGTGCCAAAGGTGCAGGACTGGCATAAGGCCAATGACTTCTACCGGTCGCGGGTGGCAGCCGGGAACGAGCTTTGGTTCTACACGTGCATACTACGGAAAGGAGATGACTTTCAGGCTGGGGGGAGCTATGCCACCCGGTACCTTGACTACCACCTCATCAAGACTCGCCTGCTGCACTGGCTGAACTTCTATTATGATGCCAGTGGCTATCTGCACTGGGGATACAACCAGTGGGCAGGGGTTCCGCCATTTGTGGGTGTGGAACAGGTCTTCACCTCTGACAGCTTGATGCCAGCAGGAGATAACTGTATCGTCTATCCAGGTAATAGTGAGCCGCTGGACTCCATCCGCTTCGAGGCCATGCGTGATGGCATTGAGGACTATGAGCTACTGCGAAGGCTTGCTGAAGTGAATCCGGAGCAGGCTCGTTCAATTGCCGCTATGGTTATCCATGACTTTGATGATTACGAGCTCAATCCCAATACCTTCCGGCAGGCCCGGCGCAAATTGCTAGAAGCGGCACCGAGTTGACGGCGATGGGCCGGTAACCGGTCGCCTCTCCAAGAAGTGGTGCTGCCGTCTGCATCACCCGTGTACGCGGCTGTCCGCGAAACCATATGGGCAATTCCGGCTAAAAGAGGATTACCAATAATGACCTCTCGCCAGCGTCTGCTTTGTGCACTACGGCTGGGCACGCCTGACCGGGTGCCGGTCGCGCCCTTTGGTATGGGTACGATTGCCCCGGAAAGTCAGTTGGGCCAGCAGCTTATAGACTGCACAGATATCTTGTTCCCGGTAGGCTGCGGTGGTGATCCGTTCCTGGGCCACGCAGCTCGTGTATATACCCAAACCGAAGACGATAAGACTATAACCGTTTACGAGACGCCCCAGGGACCCTTGCAGTCAGTCACGCGGCGTACTGCTATAGCTTCGGCCCAGGTGAAATTCGCGTGTCAAAGCGCCGCAGATGCAGACAAGATTCTGGCTATGCCCTACGAACCGCCACGGGTAGACATGCGCAAGTACCATTATTGGTCAGAGAAGCTAGGGGAGGAGGGGCTGGTGATGGGCAGCAGTGGCGACGGCATCAACTGGCCTGCCGACCTATTTTCCCCCGAGGATTTCTGTCTCCTCTGGGCCGACGCGCCTGGTAAGATGATACAGTTAGTGCAGGTGGCCACCGAGCGGCTGTGTTGCTACTATCGCCAGCTCTGTGAAGCTGGGGTAAGGGGATTTTGGATATTTGGCCCCGAATATGCCTCCGTGCAGTTAGGTCCCCAGGCCTATCAGCGGCTGGTGGTCGAGCCCGACCGCCACCTGGTTGATATAATTCACGAGTACGACGGTATCGCGTATTTCCACAACCACGGCCCTATGACCAGATACTATGACCAGCTCCTGCAAATAGGCATTGACGCTGTTGACCCGCTGGAAGCGCCACCGTGGGGGGACTGTGATATCGCTGAGGCCAAGCGCCGCATCGGCCACAGAATTTGCCTCGTGGGTAATATTGACGATATGGAGGTGCTCAATAAGCTGCCTGCCGAGACAGTCCTGCCGATGGGCCGTGAGCTTATCGAGAAGGCTGGCCCTGATGGCTTCATCCTAGGGGGGACCGCCTCTGGCACCTACACCGAGCTTGCCGCCCGCAACTTGATCGCCCTGGCCGAGCTATCCGCGCAAATGGCACACTAAACGGGCCAGCGTCAGGCAAGCCGAACCTGCTTCCAGCGGCATTGGCCAAACTTCCCCACCAGTAATAGGCAATGACAGCAAATAGGTGGGCGCCTCGCTTATCGCGGTCGCGCTCATATTCATATCTGATCGCATCACATAGGAACCACGAGACTACTCGGCTATCTGCTCTTGACAAACACAAGTAAATGTGATACAGTGAAAGCGCTTGCCGGCAAACGCTTGCCTAAAGAGGCGAACGCAGTGGCGCCGACGATGCGAAAGGTGGCCAAACTAGCCGGGGTCTCCATCAGCACGGTCTCCCGTGTGCTTAACAACACCGCCAGCTCCCTGGTCTCGGCGTCAACGCGCCAACAGGTGCTTGAGGCTGCGAGAGAGCTGAACTACCACCCCAACCGCGCCGCTCGGACCTTGGCGACCGGCCTGACGTACACAGTGGTGTATGTGGCACCCGCGCCCAGCCGTCCCTTCTACGCGGAAAGTGCCTTGGTCCTGCAAGAGCTGGTAGCTCAAGACGGGTACGACCTGATCATCCGTCCGAGCACCGGCGAGGTCGAGCAGAGGGATTACATGCCCATCACTCAGGGCGTGGACTGCGCGATCGCCCACGACCTTAACTTGGAAGATCCGGATCAAGCCGGCCGGTGGCGCGGACTGGCCCGTGCCATGCCTCTGGTGTTAGTGAATGGAGTCACTGACGGAGTAATGGGGGTGGACAAGGTGGACGTGGACTTGGCTTCCGGGGTAGAGGCGGCACTGGGGCACCTGTGGGACCAGGGCTGCCGGCGGATCGCCCACCTCACCAAAACGCTCAGTCCTGACGGGGTCACCGGAGAGCGGGCCGTGACCTATGTGCGCTTCATGCGGGCGGCGGGACAGGAGCCCACGTTCATCCCCGCCGCCGAAATTTCACGGGCCGGGGCACGCGAGGCAATGCAGGAGTATGTGACGACTCATGCTCCCCCGGACGCGATCCTCTGCCACAACGATGACACGGCGATCGGGGCGTACCGGGGGCTGGTCGACGTGGGCCTGCGGGTGCCGGAGGACGTCGCCCTGGTGGGGTGTGACGGCATCGAGGACACCGAGTACCTGGAGCGCGCGCTGAGTACGATCACCCAGCCGGTCGCAGAGATGATCTCCCTCGCCTGGCAGTTTCTGAAAACCCGACTGCACGATCCCTCGGCGGCTCCCCGGCAGCAGACGCTATTCTCCCAGTTCGTCGCGCGGGAGTCTTCCCTGCGCCCTGCCGAGCAAGAGTCTCAAAATCAGGATAGGATGAGAATTATATGAGAGCCTCTCTCGTTTATGGCACGTGTAAATTAGCGATAGTCCATACGGGTAGTATTGTGTGCTGGGCTCAAAATCCGCGCCTTTTGGGTAAAGGCGCGGATTTTTGTTGGCGGCGGCGTAGACGGGAAGTGTTAGGACTGGCTAAGTCCAAATCGAAAGGAGGTGGTTGAAGCTAACGGCACAGATTGTCCCCCTGTGCTGAAGCCTGGCAAGCTATTAGTGTCTGGCGCCGTTCTGTCCATTAGCATCCGGGGGCTGGGTAAGGAGCAGTTGACAGAACGTTGACATAGGCGCCTTCGGCTTTGCTCGGCGCAGCCCTGAGCCTGTCGAAGGGTCGCAATCCTGACGCGCTCATCGCCATTTACGGGAAGGCGCCCGGGAAAGTGAGACTTAGGCTAGTAAAACAGCCGTATACTATCAAAGACTGCAGTGAGGTGAAAATGATGTACAGGAGCAAACACAATTCGGGTTTCACATTGATAGAATTGCTGGTGGTGATAGCGATTATTGCTATCCTGGCGGCAATTCTGTTCCCGGTCTTTGCCAGGGCCAAGGCCAAGGCCAAGCAGGCCAGTTGTCTCGCCAACGTAAAGCAGTTGGCCCTATCCACCCTGATGTACGCCAGCGACTACGGCGATGTGTTGCCCAATGCAGACAATGGTGGGGGATGGCCGCTTTATTGTACCAGCGCCGGCGTCTGGACCCATCTGCTATGGGATTATGTGGAGAGTGAGTCCATGTACAAGTGCCCGGGACGGAGCGATAACAGCCCTGTGGGGGATCAACCTGGGCTATGTGGGTATGCGGCCAATGGGGTAGTCTGGCACTACGTCCCCCAGGGCGTCGCCCC
>JALGTV010000145.1 GCA_029821215.1 Candidatus Zipacnadia bacterium
ACCACTCCCGCCATCCAGAACGGAGCGCTGACCGACACCTGTTCGTAGACAGCAGCCCCCACCACCGGCCCCAGGATAAATCCCATCCCCTGGGCAGTATTCATCGCTCCCAGGGCCAGGCCCTGACGATGATCAGGGGCCAGTTGGCTGGTGAGGGCCAACCAGGAAGGCGTAGCCAGGTCAAAGCACAGGCCAATCACCGCCGCCACCGCCATAACCATCCACATTTCCGGCAGCCAAGGTATGCTTGCCAGCGCCAGCGCCACGATGGGCAAAGCCAGATGGATAGCCCGGTCCCGGCCCATACGGTCAGATAGCCGGCCCAATGGCAGGGCCAGTGCTGCGATGATGATAGCGGGAGCCAGGAAAGCCTGGCTCATCTGGTGCTGGGTCATACCCAGCACCCTCTGCGCGTACAGGGGTATGACCGGTACCAGCATGGTCAGCCCAAACTGCATCAGCACAAATATCCACAGCATGTGCAGCAGCACAGGGCGGCGGGCCCGGAGCCGCCCCAGCATCTCTCGCCAGTCGCGACCGGGCACCGGTAGGCCCCTATCGGCTATTTTATCACGACTGGCTGGCGCGGCCTGCTGCTGCCGCCGGCGCTCGCCCCACCACACTACTGTGGCAGCCACCGCTGCACAAAACAACAGTATACCGGCGGTGTAAAAGGCGTAGATATTGGAGTGGAAGCGGTGGCCGATCTCCAGACCTACCGCTGGCCCCAGCCCTACTCCCGAAATCCAGGCCAAGTTAAAAGCCGCCAGAGCGGTTGCCTTCTCCTTAGGCCGGACCTTCTCACTTATCAGCGCTATCAACGCCGGCCAGACTGCAGCTACTGCCAGCCCATCAATAGCCCGCAATAACACAAACAACTGCCAGTACCCCGCCACGGTCATCAGCAGCGGTGAAATCATCCCCGCCACCAGTCCCAGCAGGATTATGCGCAGCCGGCCATAGTGATCGCTCATCGCGCCGGCCGGGGTCTTAAAGAGGGTTTCCACCAAAGCGAAAGCGGCAAAAACAATGCCGATGGCCAGGACTGGAGCGCCGATTTCGTTCTTCAGGTGCAGAGGCAGGGTGGGGATGATGATGGCATAGGCCAGCTCAGCCAGAAAGACCGTAAGCATTATCAGACGTAATGCTGGCCACTGCCTAAATACAGCGCCGTAGGGTTGGTAGAGCCGGACCAACGCGCTTTTCATCAGGATGATGTAGCCTATACAGCCAACTTGACAATACCAAACTATCCGCGAGTAGCCGCGGATATAACCCTATGAGTATAACACCTCTGGACTGGACAAGTCAATATAACCGCTGGGTATCGCGGCGAGGACGCCGCTCCTACGGCAGAAGGGGAAACGTCCCAACCTATTGTAGGAGGGCCATTCCTGGCCCGATGCAGTAGCCAAGAAGGGCACCAGCCCAATGGCAGCGAAATAGCCATCATGTCGTTCACCACCTACCGAAACGAATTGAACGAAAAGCTGCAGGCCCCCGAGGCCCAGGAGGCTACCCACTATGGCACACTGGCGGTGCTGCTGGAAACTTGGGGCGAGGGGGTAACCGCCGTTGTCCAGCCCAGCCGTGTCATCAACTGCGGCGCTCCCGATATTGCCATCAAGCGCGGCCCGGCTCCCCTTGGCTATGTAGAATGCAAAAATGTGGGCGCCAACCTGGATGAAATAGAGCAGAGTGACCAGCTCAGCCGCTATCGCGACTCCCTGCCCAATCTCATCCTCACTGATTATCTACAGTTCCGCTGGTATGTGGAGGGGGAGTTGCGCGCCGAGGCGCGGTTAGGGCGGTTGGACCGCGAGGGGAAAGTGCGTACCACCAAGGATGGCATAGCCCAGGTCCAGGAGCTGCTCAGTTGCTTTTTGCGTCAGGAGCCACCTATCGCCGCCAGTGCCTCGGAGCTGGCCCGGTATATGGCGGGCGCGGCGCGGATGATTCACGATATGACCCTCCAGACTCTACAGAAGGAAGACAAAAGCGGCAGCCTGCCCGGAATGCTCCAGGCCTTCCGCGATACCCTCATTCCCGACTTGGAGCCTGACCAGTTTGCTGATATGTACGCCCAGACTATTGCGTACGGGCTATTCTCAGCCCGCTATAATGTCCCCACGGGGACTGAATTCACCCGCGAGCATGCCGCCTTTGATCTACCTAAGACTAACCCGTTCCTCCGTGACTTGTTTAGCCAAATAGCAGGGATTGATTTGGATGAGAGTATTGTCTGGATTGTGGACGATCTCGCTGATTTGCTTAACCGCGCCCAGATGGACCAGATTGCTGATGACTTTGCCCGTCGTCCCGGGCGCGAGGACCCGGTGGTGCACTTCTACGAGGATTTTCTGCGCGAGTATGACCCGAAGGAGAAGAAGCTGCGCGGGGTGTTCTATACTCCCGAGCCGGTGGTTAAATATATCGTCCGCTCCATTGATTATCTGCTTAAGGAGAAGTTTGACAAGCCCCTCGGCCTGGCGGATGAGGATGTTTATATCCTGGATCCGGCCTGCGGCACCGGCACCTTCCTCTACTTTGTCATTGACCAGATTTATCACAATGTCTGCGCCCACTTGGGCCAGGGGGCATGGAAGAGTTATGTCCAGGAACGGCTGTTGGGGCGGGTGTTTGGCTTTGAGCTGCTGATGGCCCCCTATACTATTGCCCATATGAAGCTATCCATCCAGTTGCGGGATTTGGGCTATGACTTCAGTGGTGAGGAGCGCCTGGGCATCTACCTGACTAACTCCCTGGAGGAGGCCATTGAACTGGCGGAGGGCCAGTTGCGGCTGGGGATAGAGCGAACAATTGCCGAAGAGTCCGAGGCGGCGGGGGACATCAAGCGCACCAAGCCCATTATGGTAGTGTTAGGCAATCCACCCTATTCGGTCAGTTCGGCCAATCAAGGCACCCATATTGAGCAGCTTATGGACCGCTACAAGGAGGCAGTCCGCGGCGAGCGCAATATCCAGCCGCTGTCTGATGATTATATCAAGTTCATCCGCTTTGCCCACGACCGCATTGAGCGCACCGGCTACGGGATTGTGGGGATGATTACCAACCACGCCTATCTATCGGGGTTGATTCATCGGGGCATGCGCGAGGAGTTGATGAAGACCTTCCCCGAGATTTACGTGCTGGATTTGCACGGCAACGTCCGCATCGGCGAGACTACCCCGGAGGGTGGCAAGGATGAAAACGTGTTTGACATCCAGCAGGGGGTGGCTATCAGTCTATTGTCTCGCCTGCCGACGGGCGAGACGCCCGCCCCACCGATTTCTACTTCAGCAGCAGAGACACACAGTAACAGTGGTGCAGGCGTCCCGGCTATCAATTATACTCACACCGGTGGCGCAGGCGTCCCGGCTATCAATTATACTCACACCGGTGGTGCAGGCGTCCCGGCTATCAATTATACTCACACCGGTGGTGCAGGCGTCCCGGCTATCAATTATACTCACACCGGTGGTGCAGGCGTCCCGCCTGCGAGTGCAAGCTTTCTACCCATCACGCGTGACTTAGTTCGTTCAAGACGCCGATTGCCTCACTGGGAGCGTGGGGGAGCAGTCTACTTTATCACTTTCCGCACCAAAGGGACTCAACTGAGTGAAACTGAGCGTCAGGTGGTTGTGGACGCCTGTCTGTACTGGCATGAGACAAAGTGGCATATCTATGCTGTAGTGGTGATGCCAGACCATGTCCATCTGTTGGTACGGCCACTGCCCATTGTGCAAAAGTGGTCGGGCGAGACGCCCTCACAACCGGCGGGCGAGACGCCCGCCCCACCGATTTCTACTCCAGCAGCAGAGACACACAGTAACAGTGGCGCAGGCGTCCCGCCTATCAATTATACTCACACCGGTGGCGCAGGCGTCCCGGCTATCAATTATACTCACACCGGTGGCGCAGGCGTCCCGCCTGCGCAGCCCCCACCACACAAGATGTCCGCCTTGCCCCAGCAGTATTACTCTCTTTCGGAAATACTGCATGGGGTCAAAAGTTTCACTGCCCATGCAATCAACCGGCTTCGTGCACGGGCGGGAGCCATATGGTTGGACGAACGCTTTGACCGCATTATTCGTAACGAAGCAGAATTCAATGAGAAGTTGTATTACATGCTGAATAATCCAGTAAGGGCCGAATTGGTTACCGACGGCTTTGATTATTCCTATTTCTGGTATGAGGGGTTGGCGGGCGAGACGCCCGCCCCACCGACTTCTACTCCAGCAGCAGAGACACACAGTAACAGTGGCGCAGGCGTCCCGCCTGCGAAT
>JALGTV010000146.1 GCA_029821215.1 Candidatus Zipacnadia bacterium
GCCACAATGGGAAAAAGAGCTTGAAAAGTGGGCACCATTGCTCCGTGTTGATAGAGTTTACGGAATAGCAGATAATCGGCGACTCCATTGGAATAGTGATACACACGTTTATCTGACAACCTATGGCACTATCCGGCAAGACATTGAGGTAATAAGACAACGCGTTCAAAATAATCCTGCGTTTCGTTTTGACGTCGTAGTGTTAGATGAAATCTCGAATATCAAAAACTCTAGTGCAAAACGATCTCAAGCAGCGAAGGCTCTTCCGAAGAAGCGGGGCTGGGGCCTTTCTGGTACTCCGTTGGAAAACCGGCCAGAAGATGTCGTAGCAGAATTCGATTTCTTGCATCCAAAGTTGTTTGCAAAGGCGATGGATTTATCTCCCAGAGAAGTAAGAGACCGAATTGAGCCTTACTTCCTTCGGCGGCGCAAAGAGGAGGTATTAAAAGACCTTCCTCCGAAGGTCCAGACCGAACACTGGATTGAGTTGACGTCCGAACAACGGACTGCTTATGACCGGGCTTACGAAACAGGCGTGGTTGAGCTTAAACAAAAGGGAGAACAGGTTACCATTACCCATGTGCTGGCACTTTTGACCAAATTGAAGCAGATTTGTAACGTAGACCCTCGCACTCGCACGAGTGCAAAGATACAATGGCTGGATGAGAACTTGGAACAGATGACTCAGGATAATGACAAAATGCTGATTTTCTCACAGTGGTTGGAATTTGGCGTTGACGAGATATACAAGCATTTGCCCGAGGATAAGACGCTGAGATATGTCGGTGAGATGAGCATGCGGCAGCGTCAGGCAGTGGTACAAGAGTTCAGCGAGGACCCGCAGAAGAAAATTCTGCTTTTGACCTATGGGACCGGGCAACACGGTCTTAATCTACAGGCAGCAAATTATGTGGTGCTGTTCGACCACTGGTGGAACCCCGCGATTGAGCAACAGGCAGTAGACAGAACTCACCGGATAGGGCAGAGCAATAAAGTATTCGCTTACGACCTATGGGTGGAGAATACAATTGAAGAAAGGATATACCAGATTTTGGAGCGTAAGCGCCAGCTTTTCGGCGAGGTGATAGATTCGCTTGCTGTGCGTGGAGTTAGCGGCACAGGACTTAGCGAGGAAGAACTGTTTGGCTTATTTGACCTTACTCCTCCCCGCCGGGAAAGAGAAAAGAAGAAGCCTACAGTTGACGATTTGCTTCGTCTTAGCCCTGACCAATTTGAGGAGCTAATCGCTGAGATTTACAGAAGAAGCCAATATAACGCCAGGGTTACTCCTGCTACGAGAGATGAGGGCATAGATGTCATTGCTTATAAAGAGGATGCCCTCAACCCCGAGTGTATTGCGATTCAATGCAAGAATCATCGAAACCCTGTTGGCCGCCCATACGCGCAAAAGTTGTTGGGAGCAGTGAGGGATCCAAGGTATTCGCAGGCTATTCTGGTCGCCACGGCAGGCTTCACCCAGGATTGCCAGCAGTTCGCAAGAAAGCAGGGCCAACTGAAACTTGTTGATGGGGAGTATATCTGCAGTCTAATTTCAGATATACACATAAAGCTGCCAGAAAGTCCCTAATAGCCTACTTATATTCACACTCTCAACCCGGCTTTGATGCGGATTAGGTTGAGGATGTCGGTTTTGCTGATGATGCCCACCAGCTCGCCGGCCGCATCAGTGACCAGTAGCCGTCCCCGATCACTCTGCGCCATCTTCATCATCGCTTGCACCGCTTCGGTATCGGGCCGGATGGTCATCTGGTCGGTGTCAAGCGGCTCCATTAGCTGACGAACCTGGAGCGCCAGCCACTGCTGCTGATCCTGCTGTTTGACCTGGGACAACGAGAGCATCCCCACTAAGTTATCCTGGGCATCAACCACCGGGAAGGCCCCGTGGCGCAGGCGCATAAAGTACTGATCCACCGCCTGTTGGATGGTCATAGCAGCCGGCAAAGTAACCACCGGCGCGCTCATCAGCGACCAAACCGGCACATCGCCCAGCACATGCTCCATCTCCATCCGCTGGTAACTACCCTGGGCCGCACTGGCCAGCAGCCAGCCCAGTGCCAGAAACCAGATTCCGGGGACCAAAGCGCCAGTTAGTAGCTGCCAGAAGCCCGCCCCCATAAGCACAAACCCAAAGAATTGACCTAAGGTAGTGGCTATCTGGGTGCTGCGCCGTAGGTTGCCGGTAAGGTGCCAGATGATTGACCGCAGTACCCGACCACCGTCCAGGGGAAAAGCGGGCACCAGATTAAAGGCAGCCAGCATGCCGTTAGCGAAGGCCAAGTATTTCATACTCTCAGCCGCCAAATCCCAACCCGACAAAGCCCCGAAGACCCCCCACAAAAAGCCGAACAGCATCGCCAGCAGCAGGCTGGTCACCGGGCCAGCAGCGGCCATCTTTAACTCAGCAAGTGGTTCAGTCGGCTCCGACTTCATTTGGGCGATGCCGCCGAAGACAAACAGAGTTATCCGGGAGACCTCTATGCCGCTGCGCTGCCCTACTAAGCAATGGGCCAGCTCGTGCAGCAATACTGAGACAAACAGAAGGACAGTGGCCCCCAATCCGGCTATCCAGTGGTAAATGGAGGGCAGCTCGGGATGGGCCTCAGGGAACCATTCGGTGGACAATGATACAAAAAACAGGCCGAAAATGATAAGCCAGGTATAGTTTATCTCTATGATAATACCGGCAATTTTACCGATCCGCCAGCCGCGCATTTTCTCACCCTCGCTGAGATACTGCTATGAAAATAGCTTAATCGGTAGATTATTCGCCGCCGCCGGCCACCAGTCCTGCCTGAATGGGCAGGTAATAAGTTGCCGGTGGGGAGGGCTTGGGGGTTGGGCCGCGAAATACTAAGCCACTGTTAGCTGTGAGTCGCGCGCAACAGGGGATATGCAAATGGCTATTAGTATCGTTGTGACCGGTGCAGCCGGTATGTTAGGCACGGCACTGATGGATTTGGTGCCTGATAGTATGAGCGCCACCGGGGTAGACCTTCCTGACGGTGATCTGAGTCTTCTGGACGGTGCCCGCGAGGCGCTGGAGTCGCCCCGCGACGTTGCTCGGGGCCGTGAGCTTGTCGAACGGCCCGCACCGGAAGTGGTGATTCACTGTGCCGGGTACACCGATGTGGAGGGCTGCACCCGCGAGCCGGCCCGCGCCCATCAACACAATGCCATAGCTACTGCCAATGTGGCGCAGATCTGTCGAGAGGTAGGGGCTCGCCTGCTGTACATTAGCACTGATTATGTGTTTGACGGCACCAAAGGGGCTGCCTATACTGAAGAAGATGACCCTCACCCGTTAAATGCCTATGGCGAATCCAAGTTAGCCGGGGAACGGGCGGTTCAGCAACTATTGGACAATTATCTGGTTATCCGCACCCAGTGGCTCTACGGGCCGGGGGGCAGAAACTTTGTGGATACCATCCTGACCAAGGCTCGCCACGGGGAGGAGTTGCGGGTGGTAGCCGATGAGTTCGGCTCGCCCACCTATACCCGTGATTTAGCCGCCGCCCTGTGGAAGTTGGCAGTTGCCGATGTGCAGGGCATCGTACATGTCACTAACAGCGGCTATTGTTCCTGGGCACAACTGGCCCGAGCGGCTGTGGAGATGGCAGGTTTAAGTGATGCGTCAATTACCGAAATATCAGGTGAGGATTGGCCTACTGCCACGCGGCGAGCCCAGTTTGCCGTGCTTGACAACCGCCGCTGGCAACAGTTAGGATTTACCCCTCTGCGCCCCTGGCAGGAGGCAGTGGCGGAGTACGTAAGCCAGAACTTTCTTCAAACACGATAAGATCACTCACTTTCCCTCGGAGGTTCGTCTATGGATTTCGATATTACTAACGTTGACCTCAATCGTGCCGGGCGGTTGCGGATTGAGTGGGCCGACCGGCAGATGAAAGTGCTGCAAGCGATTAGAGAACGGTTTGCCGCCGAGCAGCCGCTGGCCGGTGAGCGCATTGGCTGCTGCTTGCACGTTACCTCGGAGACCGCCAATCTAATGCGTACTCTAAAGGCCGGCGGAGCGCAAGTGGCGCTGTGTGCCAGCAATCCGCTCAGCACCCAGGATGAGGTGGCAGCCAGCATAGTGGCGGATTACGAAGTGCCGGTGTTTGCCCGACATGGCGAGGACCGAGATACTTACTATCAGCACATTAACTCGGTATTGGACATCAAGCCGACTATCAGCATTGACGATGGCGCTGATCTGATCTCCACGCTGCACTCGGAGCGCCAGGCGCTGATACCCAACCTGAAGGC
>JALGTV010000147.1 GCA_029821215.1 Candidatus Zipacnadia bacterium
TCAATGCGGGTTACCGCCTCGGCCAGCAGGCGGGCAGCATTGTCTAAATCGCTGAGAGCGACAACTTCAACGGCAGTGTGCATGTAGCGGTTGGGAATGCTTATTAGGGCAGCAGCCACTCCTGCGCGGGAAACCTGAATGGCGTTAGCGTCTGTACCAGTAGCGCGGGCAGCGGGTTCGTGCTGATAAGGGATGTCGTTGTCTTCAGCAGTATCCACAAGCAGCCGATGCAGGGCAGGATTGATGTTAGCGCCTCGGGCTATAGTTGGTCCGGCTCCGACCTTTATCTCGCCGGTGATAGCCTTCTCAATGTCGGGATAGTCACTGGCGTGGGTGACATCTACCGCGATACCCACCTGAGGCTCTATACCAAAGGAACTGGTCCGCGCTCCCCGTAGGCCTAACTCCTCTTGCACGGTGGAGACACAATATACTGCACAGTTCAGGGGACGGTCACCTATTAGGCGCAGTGCCTCCATCACCACGAAAACCCCCACCCGATCATCAAAGGCAGGAGCAGTTACCAAGTCACCGAGGAGCTGATGCATCCCCAACTCGAAAGTGATGGGATCGCCGACTTGCACCGTTTTCTGAGCCTGCTCTTTATCCTCAGCGCCGATGTCTATCCACAGTTTATGAATCTTTACTTCAGCCTTTTTTCGCTCATCAGGCTCAAGAAGATGAATAGGTTTGCGGCCAACCACTCCGATGACCGGACCATCAGCAGTATGAATGTAGACCCGGCTGCCCGGCAGCAAAGGGACATCAATCCCGCCGATAGCCGCGAAGTGCAGATACCCCTCGTCAGTGATGTGCTGGACCATCAGGCCAATCTGGTCGCAGTGGCCGGCCAGCATCACCCGAGGGGTAGCGTCGGGGTTCTTCGCCGCTATGACATTGCCGTGGACATCGGTGCGGATTTCATCGGCCCACGGCTCAGCATAGCTGCGTACTACCTGTTGAACAGACTGCTCAAAGCCTGATGGGGACGGGGCCTGGAGCAGTGATTGGAGGAAACTCAGTGATTCGGGTCGCATTGGAATATCGCCTCTATTCAGCATACTGCTCGAAGCTTAAATGGGAAAGCGCTTCGAGCAGTAATTAAAGTGAACTAAGTCATTCAGTTGGGAGCTGTGGATTAGGCTGCCGTTCGGCGACGGCGCCAGGCGCCTAAGCCAAGCAGTCCGAGTCCAAACAGAGTCATTGTGGCTGGCTCGGGGGTGAAGCCGCGCTGGTCGCAGTCGTCGGGGCAGAAGTCGTCGTCCCCAGTGCCACCGTTGTCCAGATAGGCACCCCATTCAAACTTGCTGGGATAACCGACATCAGCAGCGGCCACTGCCCACTCGACAAACTTGCCTCCATAGTCTACATCTACATAGACAGGGCTGGTGTTCTCAAGCCAATCAGAGCCGTTCCAATACCACAATTCCGGGGCCGGAGTGGTTCGGGCCAAATCCCATTGGAGATAGTATTCTATGCCGTCAACCTGGCAAGTTGTTCCCCCGGTGCCGCCGTCAGCGTCGGCATTGATCAGGATACGAGTGAAATTATCGGCGGTATAAGCAGCCAAGGTGTCATAGGTGTAATAGGCAAAGCAGAGATTCTCGTTGACGTCATCCCACTCGAAGTAGTTCAGGTCGATGTCATAGTCTTGTGCGATGCCTTCGTCGGGGTCATCGTTGACAGTATCGGGGCTGGTCCAATCGCTGTCCGAACCGTTAATGGTAATGACGTCCGCGTAGGCGAAACTGACGAGCAACAGCAAAGAGAAAATGGCCGTCATAACTAATAACGCTTTTTTCATTTCTTTACCTCCCACACAGGATAGTCACGCTGCCCGGTTCTTAGATGACTATTATCTATATTTTATTATAGTAGATACGCCACAATAAGTCAAGACCCTTTTACAAAAAGTTTCCTATGGTCAATATTATACTTCTCCGCAGCTACGGATTCACCGTGAGAAGCTGGCGGAAGCTGGCGGACCTGCCAGGATTATTATTAGATAGCACAGAGGGCTGGATGAACTAAGGCCTCGAGCAGTGATTGGAGGAAACTCAGTGATTCAGGTCGCATTGGAATATCGCCTCTATTCAGCATACTGCCCGAAGCTTAAGTGGGGAAGCGCTTCGAGCAGTAATTAAAGCGAACTAAACGCGTTTTGGCCGACCTCACCGGCCCCGGATGCATCAATCATATCTGGATGACCTGCCCGGGCAACTCCCCGGCTGTCTTCCGGCGGCGAGCCATCCGTATGTTCTGGGATGGGGAGGAGAATCCTAGTATCCAGTGCGGATAGTGGCCGGTCAGGGCGACGATAACCTTGAAGTTGGCATACTCGACCTCATGGAACATCGAGAGCAGCAAGTTGATGAGCAGACCCTCGTAGATATAGACGCTGCCCGGCGACTGCTTGGCCGTCGGCCAGGAGCTGTCATCACCGCGACGATAGTCCCTCAGCCCACCAGCCATGGGTGCTCCAATGCAGCGCTGGCGGGACAACGCCACCGTACTTTTGGGCTGCCCGCACACACAGACCGTGAGCTTTCATCTCGTCCTGACCGAAGGGCACCGTGGCGTTCCAGCGTCCCCAAGGGCATATAGCAGACTGGACACTGCGCCACCGCTGTCTCGAACTCTTTAGGAAACAAGTACTCCCAGCAAACTTCGCGTGTGCTATCAGAGATTTTTCTTCGCCTTCATTCAAGTTCTTTGTGGGCAAAACTTGCGTAGCAAGTTTCGCCCCTGCATTTTTTTGGGGGGGGGGTGTTAGTCCCTACATTAGGCTCTTAATCGAACTGCGGCAGCAGGTTTTTGGAGTTGGCCAGTAGTTCGTCTAACATTGCTTCGGCTTTCTCCGGCAAGATAGCCATCTCGTCGAGGAGCAGTGCCTGAAGAGCCAGATTGCGGTCACCAGTCACGCCGGCATCAACTACTAACTCCTGCCAGGCTATTCTTTTCTCAAGAATTCCCTTCAGCGTCAGCGGCGGCCCCATGCCTGTGCAGATGCCGCGAACGCCACAGGAGTCGGTTACACCCTCAACCTCTAGTACTGCGTACTCCGGAAGATTGAGTACAGCGCCATTATTGGGAATATTAACGATGTGAACCTGCCGCCGGCCAGTAGCAATGGCCTCGATGAGGCTGGCAATACCTTCACCAATAAAGGGACTTGAAACGTTCTCGGGTAAAGTGACTTCTTCAAGCGTTTTTGCGTATTTGATCAGTTCCGCTTCTCGTCGAGCTTGCTGTTCTACCTCGGAGAGCTTCAGACCAGTTTCCAGCTCTTCAAGTGAACGCCGCATACTGAGGCCGTAGGGGATGCTAGTGGCGGCAGATACCTGCGCGAGAAAGGGGTAGAACTCGAGAGCGTGATCGTCTTGGGGATAGACTATCTGGTATTGGTAGATTTCCGAGAGCTTTGAACTAAAGACCTCCCCCTCAGGAGGTGTGCGGGTGGCCATTCTGCGGCGCAATTCGGGATAGACATCCTGGCCGAGGTGGCGGACGCGCATGAACCAGTAATAGTGATTGGTGCCAATCCAGATTGTATTCAACTCCTCAACAGGCACCTCTAAAATACTGGCTATATTACTAAGGCCCTCCTGTACTCCATGGCAGATGCCTATTATGTGCTTGATCCCGGTATACTTAATCATCGCCCGGCACAGAATCGCCATGGGGTTGGAGTGATTGAGGAACACGACCTCTGGGCAGCGTTTTTCCATCTCGCGGCAGATATTCAGGTAGATGGGGATACTCCGCAGGCCCATCATCATGCCGGCTGGTCCCCCGGTGTCACCGACGATCTGGAAAATGCCATAGCGGGCGGGAATCAGTAGGTCCCCACGGTGGACCGAGGTACCATATATATCTCTGCCAGATTTGCCCATTCCGCCGATGGACGAGATAGCGAAGTCCGCGCCGTCCACAGCTTCGGCCAGCTCGGTGCAGGCCCGCACTCGGAATCCCGTCCCCGCTTCTTCAGCCAGTCGCCTAGCCAACCGCGCCATCAGTTCGGCCTTTTCCTGGTCAATATCGTAGAGAGTAATCTCGCTTCCCGCTAGGCCCTCAGCGACGACCAGGTCCCCAAGCACCTGGCAGAAATATGTGCTACCTCCCCCAAGGCACACGATCTTCTTACGAGCCATTTTTAATCCTTTCCTTCTTGGAGACTGTTGAGAAAGTTACCTTCTTATAGTAGATACGCCACAATAGGTCAAGACCCTTTTAGAAAAAGTTTCCTATGGTCAATATTATACTTCTCCGCAGCTACGGATTCACCGTGAGAAGCTGGCGTACCTGGTCAGGATAATGGTAGATGAGCCACAGCTCTTCTTCGGTCAGCAGTTGTACTAACTGGAGAGTTTCCCGGACGTGGTCTTTATCGCGGAAGGCCAAATCCATCTGACTGTATACGTGCTCCAGACCAGAGGCGCCACCCTGAGCACCAGTGGTAATAACGCGACCGGTGAGGGTCTGTTCGGGTTCGCCTCGTCCCAGGTCAGCGAAGTTATACAGTTCATAGTTGGACCTGTCCTTCAAAGCGCCATCAGCGTGAATGCCCGATTCGTGGGCAAAGGCATTGGCGCCGACGCCAGGCTGGTTAATAGGTATAGGCACTCCGAAAGCCCGACTGACATAGTTGGCAATCTGCCAGGCTTGGGTGAGGTCAATAGTCGGGGCGAGCAAACGGCTGGCGCCCCAATTGGCTGAATACTTGAGAGCCAGTATGCAGGAGACCAAATCAGCGTTACCTGCCCGCTCTCCGACCCCGTTGACAGTGGTATTTATGTAGGCGTCCTGGCCGGCTTCACAGCAGGCGATAGCTCCGGCGCAGGAATTAGCCACGGCCAAACCCAAATCATTGTGGCAGTGCATCTCTATGGGCATCTGCGTTTCTTGCGCGATTTTTCCCACTCGCTCGGCTATCCGGACTGGGTCATCGTATCCGAGGGTATCGCAGTAGCGGAACCGGTTGGCTCCGGCTTCCTTGCCGGCCTGAGCGAACTCAATCAGAAAGCTCAGATTGCTGCGGGAAGCGTCCTCGGCATTGGTACCCACAGTGATGGCTCCACCTTCCTTGGCAGTGGTTACTGCTTCCACCATCATGGTGATGATATCTTCCCGCGAGAACCGGCTACCGAACTTCCACTGGAGCATCTGCTCGGAGGTGGAAATGGAGACTTGGTAGTGCTGGAGATTGGTGTGAGCCAGGGATTGTTCTACATCACTGGCTACGGCGCGGGTCCAGCCACAAAGCTGAAGACGCTTAATCAGAGCGCCATTTTCTAAATCATTGCCGGTCAGGGCAACATTGGCATTGATATAGTTGCGCTCATGGGGGATAAGAGGGAAGCCCATCTCCGATTGGTAGACCCCCATAGTGTCCAGCATCCAGTTTATGACCGTCTTTTGGAGCTTGGACAGGGAGATTCGGGATGTCTGCTCACCATCACGATTGGTCACATCTATAAAATATATTTGAGGCACTGTTTCGGCATCTCCTTTATGTAATGGGTATTACATCGACGTCAACGACCTGCCTATTCTCTTTGAAGTCTGTGCCGACTGGCGGCCAAGCACGGCTGTTGGGGAAGTGTCAGCGTTATAGTCGTGCTCTAAGTTACTATATTATACCGAAGCTGAGGGCATTTGGCAAGAGGACCTACCGCGGAGTGCTTTGATCCTCGGGGCCATCAGTGGGCTGTCGGCCCAACAATTCTCGGATGGTGATCCACAGAATCTGGGGCAAAGCGGCCAGGCGTGGGAGGCGGCGGGGCTCTTTGATGGTCCGGTATAGCCATTCCAGGCCGGCACGCTGCATCCAGATCGGCGCCCGCTTTTTGCGGCCCGAGATGATATCCAGGGCGCCGCCCACTCCGATACAGACGGGCACACCCAGTTGCTGGAGATGCTGGTTAATCCATTTTTCCTGTTTGGGTATCCCCAAAGCTACCAGAAGCACGGCGGGGCGGGTCTGCTTGATTTCCTCAACTATTTGGGCCTCTTCATTGGGTGAGAAATATCCGTGGTGGCAGCCGGCAACCTGAAGATGAGGAATTTGAGCCTTTAGTTGAGCAGCGGCGGCCTCGGCTACCCCAGGCTCCCCGCCCAACAAATATACTGATCGGTCCAGGCGGGCGGCTATCTGGCAAAGGTGCTGAACCATATCAACGCCCGCGCAGCGCTCATCCACGGGGAGATTAAGCATGCGCGCCGCCAGCACTACTCCGGCTCCATCGGGGGTGACCAGGTCGGCTTCTTCCATAATCTGGCGAAGCTCTGCATCCATACGGGCCCGCACTACGGCTGAGGCATCGGGGGTAACTATCATATGGGGTTGGTCTTGCCGGATGAACTGCTCCGCTTCGCGCAGGGCCTCATCCAGACTAACTGCGTGTAGGCGCACGCCCAGCAGTCTTACCTCGCTGGGATGGGCCGTGGCGCTGGCCGAACGGGGCAGGAGACGCAGAATCATATAGAAAACCAGTAGCCCCCCCAAAGCGGCTACGGTGATGATAAGCGCCTTGAGGATAAAGCTGATCTCAATAAGCACTACTAACAGGAGGGCTAACAAGCATAGATACGCAGTACCGGCCAGGAGCAGGCCGATGACCTGGGCGCGGCTATAACCCTGGCTGAGGAGCAGCTCGTGCAGATGCTGACGCCGCTCAGCCACCGCCAGGGCTCGCCAGCCCCGGCGCAGGTCGGCTGCATAGGTAAAAGTGGCAGCAAATAGGGGCACCCCGACAATTATCAGGGGCAACAGAGCCACCAGGAAGGCGGTGTTCTTTAGAGCGCCGAGGATAGAGAGAGCTCCAATAAAGTAGCCGACGCTGTAGGCTCCAGCGGTGGCACCGCGGTAGCTGAGAAGTTTAGCAAATGCGATCTGGGGCAGACAAGCCCCGCACAGGGTGATGGCGACAAAAGCGGTGAATGGGCCAGTTATCTGGGGCTGCAGCCAGCAGACAGCAAACAGGGTAGCGGATGCCAGCGCCCCCACTCCCAAGGGCACGGATAAGATGGAGGCAGCACTGCCGAACAGCAGGGCGCAAATAAGTATCCATACTACCGTCAGCAGCGATCCCCACCAGCCGAGGGAAACAAAAGTAGTGGTGAAAGGTAGCTTTATGGTGGTCACCGATATGCCCGCGTAGCTCACTACTGCCGCCACTGCTACCAGCCCGATTGCCCGTAGTACCTGGGGCCAACCTAACAAATCCACCACTGCCGCAATGAAGAACACGGCAGCCCCGCCCAGCAATAGAAACCCCAGCCGTGGCTCGCCAGACAGATGCGGCCCCCAGGCAGCGCTGAGAGCTACCAGCAGAATCAGCCCGGAGAAGTCAGCCTTGGCGTACGGCCCATCCGACCGCGACAGCCGCCACCGCTCCCCAAGATAGATAGCAGCGGCGGCCGGCAAAGCAACGGCCAACGTGGTCAGGAAGCCAGTCAGGTTATTCATTGTAATAGCTGAAGCTGGCGCGACGGTATTCTGTAGGAACGGTATTCTATCCGCCTCAGGCGGGCCTCTCGCCGCGACTCAAATCGGGCCGAGGACGGCCCTCCCACAGTATAATAAGATAATCGGGCCGGGGACGCCATCCCATAGGTTTTGTAACAGTCTCACATTGAGGCCACCGGCAGCAGTTATTCCACCAGACTGGCTATCAAATCCCCGGCCTGTGTGGTCTTCACCCCGCTGCGGGTAGACAAGTCGCCCAGCTTGCCGCTGGCCAGGGCAGCTATGACAGCATTTTCAATGGCCTGGCCGGCTTCTACCTCGCCCAGGTGTTCCATCATCATACCGACGGCACAAATCGCCGCCACCGGACAGATCACATTCTTGCCGGTATATTTGGGAGCTGAGCCGTGGATAGGCTCAAACATTGAAACACCGTCGGGATTGATATTGCCGGAGGCGGCTACCCCCATCCCGCCCTGAATCATGGCCCCTAAATCAGTGATGATATCCCCGAACATATTGCAGGTAACAATGACGTCAAACCACTCTGGGTTCTTGACAAACCACATACAGGCGGCGTCCACAAAGGCATGGTCCTGCTGAATATCAGGATACTCCTGGCCGACCTGGGCAAAGGTGCGCTGCCAGAGGTCATGGCCGTAAGTGAGAACGTTGGCCTTATCAACCAGGGTGAGCTTATTGTCCTGGCTGCGCTTGCGGGTCAGCTCGTAGGCATAGCGGATAATGCGCTCAGTGCCCTTACGGGTGTAGACGGCAGTTTGCAGGGCCACCTCGTCAGGGGTGTCCTTCTTCATATTACCGCCCATACCTACATACAAGCCTTCGGTGTTCTCGCGGACGACGATGAAGTCAATATCTTCCGGGCCTTTGTCCTTCAGGGGAGTTTGCACTCCTGGATATAGCTTAATCGGCCGCAGGTTGATATACTGGTCAAAGCCGAATCGCAGTGCCAGGAGGATGCCTTTTTCCAATATGCCCGGCGGAACATCCGGATGACCTAC
>JALGTV010000148.1 GCA_029821215.1 Candidatus Zipacnadia bacterium
AACCTCAATATCAACCCGCCCAGTGTGTCGTCGGGGTAATAGCTGACCGCAGGAATAGGATCGTAGTAGACTCTCGTAGTAGAAGGGTTAGCGGTAACCTCCAGGTCCGGGCAGACCTCCGGATCCAGAGGGGTAGCGCCGTCCAAAGTTAGATAGGTGCCGCCACCATCAGTGTCATTGCCCACGATATCATACGTGTTACCATAGCCCAGGCCACTGGTAATGGTGAGTTCCCAGCCAGCAAGCTCTCCGGGAGAGTAGCTCTGCCCGAACGGCGAAACGTAGTAAACCTTCGTTGTTGAGGCGACGATGGTCAGCCGGATTGGATCCGTGCTACCTCCCCCGCGCTGGCCCGCGTCCCACAGCCCCTGGGAAGTAGTCAGCTCACTTCGGTATGTGGCACCGCTTGGCGCCGCCACTGTGTTGTGAAAGCTCACCCCCTCACTAAGGTACAACCCATCAATGCGCTCAGCAGGCACACCGTCATCATTTATTCCGGTGTCCCAGGTGACCCGGACGCGGAACCAACGCTGGGAGTTGGCCGTGGCCGTCTGCCGCCAGACGCCATCACCACCATAACCGAGGCTGATACTGGCAGCATTGACCGAAGGAGTACCAGCGATAGTGAAACTCGCAGCGAGAATCAGAGCTGTGACGAGGATAGCAAAAGAGCGGTGCCGTGTTATCATTACTACTCCCTCCTGGAGATGGGGCGGGTCGCTCAAGTTATGCTGCATTGTGTAGTGCACAACTGCTGTGCCAGGCACCCACTCTAACCCGACTATGGACACCCGCGTGCCTTAGCACCAAGCCTGTCAATCTTTCCAGAGCTACCAACATGCTGCAACTATTTCGTCTTATTGTACAACAACACGCCGCAGAAGTCAACTGCTTCAGGCAGAGTCCGCCAAGTACAAAGGCCAGCCACCTTCAAGTTCCAGCAGTCGGCGCTTAATATCCAAGCCTCCTGAGAAACCACCGAGATTGCCATCGGCGCAGACTACCCGGTGGCACGGCACTAATATCGGCACTGGATTAGCCGCCAGTGCTTGCCCTGTCGCCCGCCCCGCCCCTTCTTTGCCAGCCCGGCGGGCCAGTCCGCTGTAACTGATTGTCTCCCCGTACGGAATCTGCATGCAGGCCTCAAGTATATGACGGGCAAAATCCGAGATGGGTTCCAAATCAACTGGTACAGTAAATCGCCGACGCCGGCGACATAGATATTCCTGAATCTGCTGCGCTGTCTCCTCCGCCAAGCGACTGACCGACCCCTCCGGATTGCCTAACTGCTTACGGACCTGCTCCTGGCTGCACTGTGGTAGCACAACCTGGACGATCCCGCGCAAACTGGCCACCACCCCACACCAACCCCAGTCCGTTACGAAAAGAATAGAAGTCCTCACTACCAAGACAACCGCCATTTGCTCAGAATTACAATACTGTCAGCCATTATACCCGCTTGGTGAAGATTGACAAACCTTCGCGTCTCCGCCAATTTCTGCTATACTAAACTGAAGTGAGTAACTATGCAGATACGACTGCTGACGCGAATTGATTTTGTCCTGTTGGTAGCAGTACTGCTGCTATGTGCCTACGGTGCACTGATGATATACAGCTGCACCCAGGCGCAACTGGCCATGGCCGACAAGCCGCCGGCCAGTAAAGTGATGCTCCAGTTGATCTGGACCGGCCTGGGTCTGGTGGTGATGGGGCTGATCATAATGGTGGACTACAACCGCCTGGCCAGCCTCAGTCTCCTCTTCTACGGACTGGTCCTGGGCTTGCTGCTATTAGTCCTTGCCATCGGCCAGACGGCCCACGGTAGTGCTCGCTGGCTGGCGATAGGATCAATTACCGTGCAGCCGGGTGAGCTGAGCAAGATAGCCATAATCATAATGCTAGGCGCCTATCTGAGCAGCCACAGCTCCCGGCAACTCGAGACATTTCATACACTGGCATGGTCGCTGGGCTACGTTATGGTGCCGGCTGCACTGATATTCTTGCAGCCGGATCTTGGTACGATAGTGGTACTGGTCTTCATCTGGTTCTTTATTACTTTTCTGGCCGGCGCCAAGCTCACACAACTTGGGGCAATTGCATTTGCCTTGATTATGCTCTTTGCCACTGCCTGGAGTGCTGGAGTAATTCGTCCTTATCACAAAGAGCGGCTGACAGCATTCCTGAATCCCGACGAAGACCCCCAGGGGGCTGGCTGGCAGATCCGCCAATCACTGATCGCCATCGGCTCCGGACATCTGCTGGGCAAAGGCCTCTTTCAGGGCACCCAAAGTCGGCTGGCCTTCATTCCCCATCAGGAAAAAGATTTTGTTTTCACAGTTGTGGGCGAAGAATGGGGGTTCGCCGGATGTCTTGCCCTGCTGGGACTTCTATCTGTGTTAATGTGGCGCAGCTTGGCTATATGCTGGGAGGCTAAAGACAGGTTCGGGCGGCTGGTGGCCGGAGGCATCGCCGCCATGTTTCTCATCCACATTACTGCCAACGTGGGTATGACGCTGGGGCTGGCACCAGTCAAAGGTATGACCCTGCCATTTATGAGCTACGGCGGCAGCAGCATGATTGTCAATTGCTTAGCCGTCGGGATACTCCAGAGTATTTATATGCGTAAGCGAAAGATAGCCTTCTAGCCATAAATCTCAGACACCGGAGGAACAATGAGCGATAATGCCAAGAGCCAACGCTTGATCGGTTGGGCGGGGATTACAGTACGGGTCCCCCAGGATTGGGCGCTTGCCTCCATATCAGCCGACGAGAAGGAAGGATATATGCGTGTTGATGACCGCGATATGGCCCGGCTGGAAATCAAGTGGGTGGCTTCGCCGGGTTTTGTGGACATTGAGAAGACAGTGAACAAGTACCTACAGACGGTCAAAAAGGCCCACAAATCCGACGAGCACCAGTTTTCGGTTGACCGCGATACCCGCGTCGTCAGCAAGCGCCAGATGCAAAAAGACAACCTGGCTACCTTCGCCTGGCATACCCAGCAACACCAGGCGTATGGGGCAGTTTGGGTGTGTAAGCAATGCGATCAGACCGTCATTGCTCAGGTCCTCGGCCGGCCCGAGGAGAAAGATCTGCTCCAGACCGCCCAACAGGTAATTAGCAGTATCGGTGACCACCCAATAGACGGCTGGACAACCTGGGCGGCCTACGGCTTTGTCTGCCAAGTCCCCGAAGACTTCAGCATCACAAAGCAGCAGATGTACTCGGCTCTGCTAAAGTTCTCTTTCACTCGAGATACCGAAACCATTGATGTGGGCCGCTGGGGGATGGCCGACACTCTCCTGCGGGATCAAACGCTGGACCAGTGGCTTCAGCAAGAATTGGGCAAGGAACTAAGCCACTACAAACCACAATCAGACGAGACCCAGTTTCGGGGGCACGAGGCAGTAGCCTTCGCCGGTACCCGTATGCCACCATTGCAGGGCATCAAGCAATTCGCACTTCACGTCATAGGCCGGCGATCCCCGCAAAAGCTGCTGGGCTATGCCTGGCATTGCGAAGCGACCAACAAGATATTCGTAGTCCACACACTGCTCGATGCCGCAAACTACGAATTGGCCGACCAACTACGCGACCGGATTGAGTGCCACTAATGAATAGCTTATCAGGCAATCACAGCCATACAACATCCCGCCAAATCCTCGCAGCCTGTCGCTGGGCAGCGATTATACTGGTAGCAGCCGTTGCATGGCTGATGCCCACACTAGCCTTCGGCGACCACACAGATGCAGTAACTTTGGTCACCGAGGCGCAGCAACTGATTAAGCAGAAGAAATATGAAGAGGCCCACAGCAAAGTAAAGGATGCCCTGAAAGCTGATCCGACTTATGCGGAGGCTTATGCCACTCTCGGACACCTCCATGAGATAGACGGCGAGGTTGAGCAAGCTATTGACAGCTACGGACATACCCTGGAGCTGGCGCCAAACCATAGTCCCGCGCAAACTCGTATACATCATCTCTTCTACGAGGCTCACTTCCCCCGCTGGCTCAAGCTTGATTACCTAAAACTCAGTCCCATCTCCGCCACGGTGGATACCTGCCAGACGAGGTTACCAGTCAATAACGGCCCGCAGGCGGTGGTACGAAATGACTTTGCCTACACCACCTCACTGATATTCCCCGAGGAGATGGGCCGCACCGATCCCGCCGTGAAGGTGCGGATTCCCAGCACCGGCAGCGGCTCACCGATATATGCCACGGTCAACCGCGTCTGCTACGGGCTGCTCAAGCGACCCAACTCCCAGGTCTGCTACGGACTGATCAGGCGACCCAACTCCCAGCGGCTGGACCTGCGCTTCGTAGTACAGTATCCCTCGCGGACCATCAGCCGATCAGATAACGACTACTCCAAGCTGGCCCAAACCATCACCCACCTGCTGCTGCGTTTCTCCAGCTATGCCACCGCTTACTTGAACCGACCGCCAATAGGGGATGAAGAGGGCCTGGTGCATGTCTATCTTTGCGAAATGGGCCCGGCTGGCGCGGAACTGTATCAGGACAACATTTATTTCTACGACATCGGCCAGCCCCGCACCGCCGCCGAGTGGGCGCGCGAGGTT
>JALGTV010000149.1 GCA_029821215.1 Candidatus Zipacnadia bacterium
CGTCTACACTTTCCGGGTCCACCAGCAGCCCACTGAC
Source organism: Candidatus Zipacnadia bacterium (assembly GCA_029821215.1). Taxonomy (GTDB): domain Bacteria; phylum Armatimonadota; class Zipacnadia; order Zipacnadales; family Zipacnadaceae; genus JALGTV01. Next base: position 38 of record JALGTV010000149.1, read on the forward strand.
TCCCTCTTCTATTGCATCTTCCGTTCCTCCGGTACGACCACCGATTACCGGTGTTTGGGCCAGGTTGGCTTCCAGATATACCAGCCCCAGTCCCTCAATGGGCTGGCCTGCCAGGTCGCGACTGGGCATTATGAAGATGTCAGATAGGTGGTACAGAGCGGGCAACTGCTCCTCGGGCACATGCCCCAGCCACTGGATCAGCTCGCTGACACCACATTCATCGGCCAGGCGGCGCAGATTCTTCTGTTGGGGGCCAGTTCCGGCGATTAGATATTTCACCGGGCCGACTGCATTGGCAATCAGGGGCAAAGCCCGAATTACGTTACCGTGGCCCTTGCGCTGGACCAGTCGGCTGACGGTAAGTAGCACTTTATGGTCACCTATCTCCAGTTGCTCTCTTAGCTTCTCGGTTTCCTCGTCTCCCACCTGGAAGTCTTGCACGCGCACTCCACCGTATATGACATGAATCAGCTCTGGCTTAAGGCCCCGCCGCTGTAGTTGGCGGGCCGTATAGTGACTAATGGCCAGCCCACCTGCTGCGCCCCTGATGACCAGGTTTTGCACCGCCCATTTGAGTAGGTTAGCGCCTGTCTGGGTCATCTCGCGTCCATAGCCCATAACCACATAAGGCACACCAGTCCGCCATTGTATCAGCTTGGCCGCGGGACCTTCAGGCGACCACTTACCCGCTACTACCACTTCCACTTCAGAGCCGGGTGGGGCTTCCCGTATTAGCTGGCCCCCCCTAGTAGCCATAGCCATGGCCACCTGAGCCTTGCTACCCGCCGGTACCCGCACTACTGGGACTTCACTGTTAGCATCAAACTCGGCTGCTTGGTGGTGGTCAGTGGCGATGACCACACTAACATTACTATGGACATAGTCTATGTACCCTCACAAGTCCTCCGGTATTGTCGGGCACGACACAGTGCAGATAAACCTGCAACCTGACTGCCTGACTTTTGATTTCGCGGTATGGCGGGAAGGAAAACCAGTCGGCAACGGGAAGTTATTGTATTGACTAACCCATATTCGCCGGGCGGGCGCGAAGTTCCTGCCTGAGCCGCATGTAAGGAGTAGCCTAACCAACAGTGGTAGCCAATGGTGAGACATACCTGACATTTGTCATACCCGCCTACAATGAGGCTGAACGTATCGGCAGCGGTATCGCGCAAGTCGCCGAATACACCGAGCAGCGCAATCTGCGTAGCGAGATAATCGTGATAGATGACGGCAGCAGTGACGATACGGCCCAGATAGCCCAGCAGGCAGGGGCCGGACAGATACCCGTGCAGGTGTTGCGCAATCCTACTAATCGGGGCAAAGGCTATTCAGTCAAACGAGGAATGTTGGCTGCCGGTGGCTGTTATGTGGGCTTCGTTGACGCCGATATGTCCACCCCGATAGGAGAGGTGGATAAAGTACTCAGTGCATTGGAGGCGGGGGCCCAAGTGGCCATTGGCTCGCGCACCATAGCCGGGGCTGTGATAGACCAACATCAGCCGTGGTGGCGCGAGCAGGCCGGGAAACTGTTTGGCCTGTTTACCCGGCTGGTACTGCTGCCCGGCATCGCTGACTCGCAGTGTGGTTTCAAGTTCTTCACTCGGGGGGCCGCCCAGGAAATATTCTCCCGGCAGAAGCTGTCAGGGTGGGCTTTTGATGCCGAAGTGCTGTATATCGCCAGATGCTTAGGCTACACTGTTATCCAGGTTCCCGTCCGCTGGGCCGATGATCCTCGCACCAAGGTGAACATGGTGGGCGACGGACTGCGCATGGCCCTTGATGTACTGCGCATCCGGGCACTACATCGGGGCTTGAAATCTCCTGATAGCGCAGATGGCCGGCACTGACTGGATAGGCTGGTTGACCAGGCAAAGGTAAAGGACGATGAATAAGCAGCAGGCACAAAAGCGAATAGAACAACTGCAGGAGCAGATTCGGTATCACAATTACCGCTATTACGTGCTGGATGAGCCGATTATCTCGGACGCGGAATATGATCGGCTTTTCCAGGAACTACAGCAACTGGAGGAGCAGTATCCACAGCTAATAACCCCGGACTCCCCTACCCAGCGAGTGGGAGCGCCACCCCGCGAAGAGCTGGGAACGGTCGAGCACACTGTGCCCATGCTCAGCCTGCAAAGTGTCTATGAGGAAGAGGACTTTCGCCACTTTCTGCAAACAGTTACTGACGAGACGGGTGATGATGTCAGCTTTGTCGCCGAGCCGAAGTATGATGGGCTGGCGGTGGAACTAATTTACAGAGATGGCGTTTTACAGGTAGCTTCCACCCGGGGCGATGGGTGGGTCGGCGAGGATATCACCGACAATGTCCGCACCATCAGGACAGTGCCACTGAGGCTAATCAAAGCTGAGGGAGCACCGCCGGTTCCTCCTCTGTTGGAAATACGCAGTGAAGTATTCATGCCAGTGGCCGCTTTTCACCAGCTAAACCGCCAGCGCGAGGCCCAGGGGCAGTCGCCCTTCGCCAATCCCCGTAATGCGGCGGCGGGGTCGGTGCGCCAGTTGGACTCAACCATCACTGCCGCCCGCCCGCTGGACATGTACGCGTATGCGGTGGGCCGAGTGGAGGGCCACGCCTTTTCAAATGAATGGGAAGTGCTCCAGACCCTTCCTCAGTGGGGCCTGAAGGTTGACGACCGTAATACTCTGTGCGCCAGTGCGCAGGAGTGCCTGGATTACTACCAGCAATTGGCCCAACAACGCGAGGACCTACCGTACGAAATTGATGGAGTCGTGTTTAAGGTTAATGATTTTGCCCTTCAACAAGCCCTGGGCAGTCGTACCCGTAGTCCTCGTTGGGCAGTGGCCTATAAATTTGCCGCTCGTCAGGCGACTACCACTATCAAGGATATTATCGTCAGTGTCGGTCGCACCGGGGCTTTGACTCCGGTGGCCATGTTAGAGCCGGTGCAGATAAGCGGGGTGACCGTCAGCCGCGCCAGTCTGCATAACCAGGACGAAATTGACCGCAAGGACATTCGCATCGGAGATACTGTCCTGGTCGAGCGGGCCGGGGATGTTATTCCTTATGTGGTCAAGGTCATCCCCGAACAACGGGATGGAACTCAGCAGCAGTTCCGCATACCAGATAAATGTCCGGTATGCGGCACCGAGGTACTGCGTACTGAAGATGACCCTATCGTTCGCTGTCCCAACATTGACTGCCCGGCGCAGATTGAGGGACGGATTGAGCATTTTGCCTCCCGGCGGGGACTGGATATTGACGGATTGGGTGAGAAGCTCATAGCCCAACTGGTTGAGATCGGCTTGGTGGAGCGGTTGCCTGACCTTTACGACCTTACTCAGGATCAATTGGCCGGCCTGGAGCGCCTGGCTGACAAGTCGGCTCAGAACTTGCTTGACGCTCTAAAAGCCAGCAAAAAGACAACTCTGCCCCGCTTCCTCTACGCATTAGGTATATTCCAGGTGGGAGAACATATCGCCCACCTGCTGGCCGAGCATTTTGGCAATCTGCCGGCAATTATGGACGCATCGTACGATGAGCTGGTAGCAATTCACGAAATCGGGCCGGAGATAGCTACCAGCGTTCGCCGCTTTTTTGATGCGCCTCAGAATCGCCAGGTAGTGGCGGAGCTGCTGGAGCGGGGGATACAAATTGAGCAGGCACAGCCGACTGCCGCTACGCTGGCCGGAGTTAGTTTCGTCTTTACCGGCGCTCTAAAAGAGTTTAGCCGCGACCAGGCGCGGCAGGCAGTGGAACAACGCGGCGGGCGGGTCACCTCATCAGTGAGCCGCAACACTGACTATGTGGTGGTAGGCAGCAACCCCGGCTCCAAGTACGACGCGGCACGCGAGCTGGGGGTCAATATATTGGACGAAGAGGCATTCAAACGGCTATTGACCGAGGTTTAGCCCAAGCGGTAACCAAACCCTCTGACGGTTTGGATACGCTGGGGGTTATTGGAATCTGATTCCACTTTGGCACGAAGATTGGCGATGTGAACTTCTACCAGGTGAGTGTCTTTTTTCTCTCCTCCCCACCCGGCTTGTAACAGTTGCTCGTGGCTGATGACTTGGCCGGCATTCTCCAACAGGGTGCGTAGGAAGCGAAACTCGGTGGGCGTTAATTTCACCTCGCGGCCCTCGACTTGCACCCGATGAGCCGCCACGTCCATCTCCAAACCAGCAGCAGAGAGGACTTGTGGTTCGGCCAGCTCGCCAGCCATCTCGGCAGCCGTAGGAGTTCTTGGGCCGAGGCCAGCGGGGGCCTCTGTTACTTGTGCTCGGCGCAACACTGCCCGTACCCGCGCCACCAACTCATTGAGACTAAAGGGCTTGGTGACATAGTCATCGGCGCCGATCTCCAACCCGGCCACGCGCTCGGCTTCGTCAGTGCGGCCGGTGACCATAATTACGGGGACGGAAGAACGCTGGCGAATATAACGAAATACTTCGGTTCCATCCACATCAGGTAGATTCAAGTCCAGCAGCACTATGTCAGGGTCTGCCGTCTCTACCAACTCGGCACCCTTTCGCCCTTCAGGCGCGTGCACCGCCTCAAAGCCTGAATTGGCAAATTTAGTGACTACCGCTTCGGCCAGATCCAGGTCATCTTCAATTAGCAGTACTTTATACATTTGCATTGTACTTACATAGCCCATCCAGAAACTGTCACGATTGCCCTTCACCACTGCTGTTACGCGGCAGCCGCAGGAAAAAGCTGCTGCCTACCCCCGGCTCGCTTTGCACAGTGAGCTCGCCACCCAGATACTCAGCCATACGAGCGGCCATAGCCAAGCCCAATCCGACTCCCTGGGTGCTGCGTCTAATTGCCTCTGGACCCCGGTTGAAGGCTTCAAATATCTTGTCCTGCATTGAC
>JALGTV010000150.1 GCA_029821215.1 Candidatus Zipacnadia bacterium
ACCCCGATGACCGCCGCTACCGCTATCCATTCATAAACTGCACTAACTGCGGCCCGCGATTTACCATCATCCGCACTGTGCCCTACGATCGCCCCAATACCACCATGCAGCCGTTCGCGATGTGCGGGCCGTGCCAGGCTGAATACGAGGATATCAACAATCGCCGCTACCATGCTCAGCCCAATGCCTGCCCGGTCTGCGGCCCGCAGGTCGCACTGGTGGGCAGCGGTACCCCCCAACGCGGCGAGGCAGCAATTCGCCAGGCTGTTGAACTGCTGACTGAGGGGAAAATCGTGGCAGTGAAAGGCCTGGGCGGATTTCACCTGGCTTGTGACGCTACCAATGAGCAAGCGGTGCACAGGTTGCGGCAAAGGAAAAACCGGGAGGAGAAGTCCCTGGCCGTAATGTCGGCAGAGCTGGCCGACATCCAGACTTACGCCCAGGTCACCGATTCCGCCCGCGAGCTACTGGAAGGACCTATCCGCCCCATAGTCCTGCTGCATAAAAAGCCCTCCTCCCCTATCGCCAACTCAGTAGCTCCTCACAGTCAGTATCATGGTGTTATGACTCCCTATACTCCGGTGCATCATTTACTGCTGGATGATGAGCGGTTGTTGGCCCTAATAATGACCAGCGGCAATCTGAGTGAAGAGCCACTGGCTACTGACAATGACGAGGCTCAGCAGCGTCTGGGCGGTATCGCCGATGCCTTCCTGCTGCACAACCGCGATATCCAGATTGGCTGCGACGACTCGGTGATCAGGCCTACTTCCCTGGGGCCGATAATAATGCGCCGCGCCCGGGGATACGTTCCTTTCCCTATTTCCACCCAAAAAGATTTAGGGAATGTGCTGGCCGTGGGTGGGCACCTGAAGAACACTTTTTGCCTGACCGACGGCCACAACGCCTTCCTGAGCCAACATATTGGCGATTTGGACACCGCTGAAACTCTGAATTATTTCCAGTGGTGTGTTGACCATCTTCAGGATGTGCTCCGGGTTGAGCCGCACCTCATTGCCCATGACCTGCACCCCGACTACCTGAGCACTCGCTACGCTCTGGACCTGGCCGAACAGCGCGGCTGGCAGTTAGTGGCTGTCCAGCATCATCACGCCCATATTGCCGCGTGCATGGCCGAAAATGGCCTGGAAAATGAGGTCCTGGGAATAGCCTGTGACGGCACCGGCTATGGCGAGGACGGCTGTGTGTGGGGATGTGAGATTATGGCGGCGACCTATAATGACTACCGCCGCTTGGCCCATCTGAATTATGTCCCCCTGCCCGGCGGCGAGCAGGCCATCCGCCAGCCCTGGCGGATGGCGGCAGTTTACCTGGCCCGTCAGGATCTGCTGGATGCGGATATTGCCTTCTGTCGTCATCTGGATCGGGACCAGTGGCGGCTGCTGGAACAGATGATGGACAAGGGCATCAATTCACCGCTGGCCTCCAGCGCCGGCCGGCTATTTGATGCGGTGGCGGCTGTCCTGGGCTTGCAGCACATCAACGTTTATGAGGGCCAAGCGGCCATGATGGTGGAAGCCGCGGCTACCGAGGCTGAGGGTACTTATGATTACGATATTTACCAGGATAATGACCTGATAATAATGGACCCGGGGCCTATGTTCGCTGGAATAGTGGCTGACCTGCAGACCAGCGCGGATACCGGCAGTATCGCCGCTCGTTTTCACAACAGTTTCGTGGCGATGTTGGCCGACGCGGCAGTGCGGGCGGCGGGTGTGACCGGCCTGAAGCAAGTTGCCCTCTCTGGCGGCACTTTTCAGAATGAACTGGTATTGGTGGGTCTACACCAGCAGCTCAGCGAGGCCGGCCTGGAAGTCTTCATTCATAAACAGGTGCCTCCCAATGACGGAGGGCTATCCCTGGGGCAGGCCGTCGTGGCCGCAGAAAGGCAGATATAGCATGTGTGTGGCCCTGCCGGTTAGATTGGTGAAGGTAGAAGGCCAACGGGGTATTGGGGAGCTGGGCGGCAGCACCGTGAAGATGCGTCTGGACCTGCTGCCTGAAGCCGAAGTAGGCGATTATGTCCTGGTCCACGCCGGTTTCGCCATTCAGCAGGTTGACGAAGAAGAAGCCCAGGAGACCTTGCGGTTGCTACAAGCAATCCAGTGGGAAAGATAACTGAGACGAAATTGTGATGGATTGGTTTAATAGTCTGCATCCGGTAGTTCAGGCTCTGGTGGCCACGACTTTTACGTGGGGGGTCACGGCCCTCGGGGCGGCGGGCGTCTTTGCCGCCAAGGAATTGAGCCGTCGGATGCTGGATGGGATGCTGGGTTTTGCCGCCGGGGTTATGATTGCCGCCAGTTACTGGTCGCTGCTGGCTCCAGCGATCGAGATGTCCGAGGGCAAAGATATTCCCGCCTGGGCGCCGGCAGCCGTCGGTTTCGTGGTCGGCGGTATTTTTCTATGGGGAATTGATAAAATACTACCCCATGTGCATCCGGGCCTCAGTACGCAGGAAGCCGAGGGAATCAAGACCTCCTGGCACCGGACCACTCTCCTGATTCTGGCGATAACTCTCCACAATATCCCTGAAGGACTGGCGGTGGGAGTGGCCTTTGGTGCAGCCGCCGCTGGCCTGCCCGCTGCCACAGTGGCTGCCGCCATAGCGTTGGCCATAGGTATCGGGATTCAAAACTTTCCTGAGGGCATGGCGGTATCTATGCCGCTGCGGCGTGAGGGAATGTCGCGGCTCAAAAGCTTCTGGTACGGGCAGCTATCAGCCATCGTGGAACCTATCGCAGGTGTTCTGGGTGCGGCTGCCGTACTCATGGCCCGGCCTCTCCTGCCCTATGCCTTGGCGTTTGCTGCCGGAGCGATGATCTTTGTAGTCGCCGAGGAACTTATCCCCGAGTCCCAGCGGGAAGGCCATGTGGACTTCGCCACTATGGGGGTAATGCTCGGTTTTGTTGTGATGATGATACTTGATGTCGCGCTGGGGTGACCATCGCTAGACGGACAGCGAGGAGTCCCTTATCGCGTAGGCGAGGTTCTCTCCTTCGGCAGGCTCAGGACGGTGAGCTTGCCGAACCGTAACCTCGCCACAACTGGCTTGCGCAGGTTGAGAACCTGCCTTCGCGGGCCATGCCTACTTCGCCGTAGTAGCCTACGGCTACGAAGGCTAAAAGCCTGCTACGGCAGGCGACGGCCTGCGCTACGCGTGGATAGAGCGCTACCAATACAAATATGAAATACATTGACGAATACCAAAACCGCGAGAAAGTGCAAGCGCTGGTCCAGCAGATAGCCAAGATTGCCACTATTCCCAGTTGCTTTATGGAGGTCTGCGGGACTCATTCTCACGCCATTGCCCGCTACGGGCTGCGGGAGCTGCTGCCTGATAACATTCGTCTGATCTCCGGGCCGGGTTGTCCGGTGTGCGTGACTCCGCCGGAGGTCATTGACGCCGCCATAGATCTGGCAACAGATGGCGTATGGGTGGCTACTTTTGGAGATATGATGAAGGTGCCGGGCAGCCAAACCAGCCTGGACGAAGTGAGGGCTAAGGATGGACAAGTTAAGATAGTCTACTCACCGATGCAGGCGGTACAGTGGGCGCAGGACAACCCCGGCCAGCAAATAGTCTTTCTGGGAGTTGGTTTTGAAACCACGGCTCCCAGTGTTGCCATCAGCTTGTTAGAAGCCCAGCAGTTAGGTCTGGACAACTTCACCATACTGGCAGCCCACAAGCTAATCCCACCGGCAATGAGTGCCTTGATAGACCAACCTGATGTGCATATTGACGGCTTTTTGTGCCCGGGGCACGTCAGTGTGATTATTGGCTCCCGGCCTTATGAGCCAATTGCCGCCGCAGGTGCCCCATGTGTGGTGGCCGGGTTTGAGCCGACTGATATTCTCCAGTCCATCCGCGAGCTGGCCCAGATGCGCCGGGACGAGAAGTCAGAGGTCATCATCCAGTATCGGCGGGCCGTAAAGCCTGAAGGTAATCCCACTGCATTGGCCAAGATGTCCCAGGTGTTTGAGCCGGCAGATTGTCGCTGGCGGGGATTGGAGGAGATCCCGGCCAGCGGGTTGCAAATACGTGATGAGTACAGCCGGTTTGACGCGCAGAAGCGTTTTGAGTTAGAGTTAAAGCCGGTGCCTGAGCCGCCCGGATGTGAGTGTGGCGCCATCCTGCGGGGAGCCAAGCGCCCTACTCAGTGTGGTCTGTTCGGCAAGAGGCGTGTCGCCCCGACCATCCCATCGGCCCCTGCATGGTCTCTTCGGAGGGCGCTTGTGCCGCCGTCTATCGTTATGAAAGCGGATTGTAGCCGGATTATACACTACGTAGCCGCGTAGCGCATGCCGTCGCCTGACGAAGCGGGGTTAGAGAACCCCGCCTACGCGACCAGAACAAAGACGCGTTGCGCTGGTTCTTAACCTGCGCAAGCCAGTTGTGGCGAGGTTACGGTTCGGCAAGCTCACCGTCCTGAGCCTGCCGAAGGAGAGAACCCCGCCTACGCGAGGAGGCGGGAAGCTCGTGTCACTAAAGGGAAAGCCGGCGAATAACCTATGAAAATGTAGCTCATCAAACAGGAATTTTTGCCCCTGCTGGCCCAGGCGGGACAGGCGCTCAACGACGCCGCTGTCATCTCGGTTGATGGCGTCAAACTCGCTTTCAGCACCGACTCGTTTACCGTCTCACCTTTGTTTTTCCCCGGTGGCGACATCGGCAGCCTGGCGGTGCATGGCACGCCACCGATGATTTGCACCAGATAACTACCTCAATCCAACAAGCCGCCCACCGGTCGCAGGTGGACGTAGTCACCGGCGATACTAAAGTGGTACAGCGCGGGGCGGCAGATGGACTGTTCATCAATACCTCAGGCTTAGGCGTGGTGTATGACCAGGCGCAGGTTGATCCGAGCCACATCAAGTTGGGCGACGCTATCCTCATCAATGGGACGATCGCCGACCACGGGGTGGCGGTGCTGTGCGCCCGCGAGGAGCTGGAAGTGGCCGGAGAAGTGCTCAGCGACTCGGCGCCGCTGGCCGGCCTGGTCGGGGATATGATTGCGGCGGTGGGGCCTGATATCCATTGCCTGCGCGATCCTACCCGCGGGGGAGTAGCCGCGACTCTCAACGAGATTGCCCAACAGTCTCAGATCACTGCCGAGATTCACGAGGACGCTCTGCCCATAAAGCCCCCGGTGGCCGCAATATGCGAGATTCTGGGGTTGGACCCCTTGCAAGTGGCGTGCGAGGGCAAACTAATCGCGAAATCATCGCCGCTGGGCGAGGAAAGCCAGATCATTGGCGAGGTAGTGGGTGCTGATGCTGCTCAGGTTCGCCTCCGCACCCCCATTGGCACCACCCGCATCATAGATATGCCCGCCGGTGAGCTGCTACCCCGGATTTGCTAAGGCTACAGTCGCGGCAACAGTTCCCCGTAGCCGCCTATCCGCAGGTAGATACAAGTTGCGGCTAAGGCCACCACTACG
>JALGTV010000151.1 GCA_029821215.1 Candidatus Zipacnadia bacterium
GTCTACGCCCTCAACCCGGTTATCTTTAATGCCATTGACCACATCCAGCCCTCGGCCCGGGGTGAATACGAGATTACCGATGCTATACAGTGGGTCCTGGACAATCAGGGACAGGTGACAGCTCATAAGCTGGATGGATTCTGGGGAGATGTCGCCTCACCGGGGGATCTGCTGAACACCAACCGGTTCTTCTTGGACCGGGTAGCCCTGGTGGTGGACGGGCAGATCAATGACAACAGCCAACTGTATGGCCAGGTGGGAGTGGGCACTGATAGCTGGATAACCGAGTCTAATATCACCGGGCCAGTCATAATCGGCAACAATTCCGTGATTGAAAACTGTACCTTAGGCCCCTATGTGTCCATCGGTGACGGCTGTCACGTCACCGACAGCGGATTGCGCAATTGTATAATCCGCGATAGCTGTTCGGTGCGAGATGTCCAATTAGCTGATTCAGTGTTAGGAGAGAATGTAGAAGTTATTGAGGCAGGAGGCACTCCCGACCAGCCCCTCTCGCTGGTAGTAGGTGATTTGACCCGTATTCGACCTACCTAAGTGGTCTGGGATAAGAGTGGACGACCAATACGATGACCGCCACAACAGTCAGTGAGCAGCAACAGCTTGAGCTATTTACCGGTTATCCGGTCAAGATTGAGATCTTTGCCGGCCCCCTGGACCTACTTGTGCATTTGGTCAAGCGCCAGGAACTGGATATCTACGAGGTGGAAATAGCCCAGATTACCAGCCAATACCTGGACTATCTTGCCACTATGCAGATGATTAATATTGGACTGGCCAGTGATTTTCTGGTCATGGCCGCCCGTTTGATGCACATAAAATCACGGCGCCTGCTGCCGCCCACCGCTTCACCCGATGACGAGGAAGAGCCTGATGAGGCGCACCTGGTTGCTCAATTGCGCCGTCGGGTAGCACAATACCAGGCGTATAAGCAAGCGGCGGAGGCCCTGCAACATGCTCGGCAACTACGCCAGCAAATATACCTACGGCCACTGGATGAAAACAGTACTATCCCCAGTGGTTTTGTTCAGTTAGACGACATCTCCATATTTGATATGGTCAGCGCGGTCCGGCGGCTGCTCCAGCAAGCTGAGCCTGAGCCGCCGGCGGTACCCCAACCGGAGTTGACCATTGCTGACGGTATTGAGCAAGTTGTGACTAAGCTGCACGCCGCTGAATCCAGTGCTTTAACCTTCAGTGATCTGGTGGGTGTCCCTGTCACCCGCACTATCATCATATTCGTTTTCTTAGCAGTCTTAGAGCTGATTCGGCGCGGCGAAATTCGCGTGCGGCAGAACCGGCCCGGTGATGAAATGATGGTTGAGCTTAACTCATAATTTCCGAGCTATATGCCTGAGCAAGCCAACAATTAGTTGCAGCCCAGTCGCAGCAACACCCGCCCAGTTATCAGATGCAATACAACAATACCACTGACAGCAACCAAGGAAGATGAATCAATCCACTTCAGATTTAGCCGCCATCGCCGAGTGCATTTTGTTCGTCAGCAGTCGGCCTGTTCCCGCCGAACGATTGGCCACTTATCTGCAGATATCCCCCCAGCAGGTACCGGCCGTCATCGCGACATTGGCTGAGCGACTACAAGGGGGCGGACTTCATGTAGTGGAGTTGGCCGGCGGATATAACCTGGCTACTCGGCCCCAGTATGCCGAGGTGGTTAGCGCGTTCCTGGAGCCGGATCCGGAGCGGATGTCGGTTCAGGCGCTGGAGACCTTGGCCATTATTGCTTACCGCCAGCCGGTAACCCGAGTCGAAATTGATCAGTTACGGGGTGTCAATTCGGCTTATGTTCTTCACACTCTTCTCGAGAAGAATCTCATCCGCCTGGCCGGGCGCAAGCAGGCACCCGGGCGGCCTTTCTTATTTGAAACTACTGAGGAATTTCTCAGGGCTTTTGGGTTGAAAAGCCTTGATGAACTGCCTCGGTTGGAGGAATTTGCCCCCTTGCAATTGCCGCCGGCACTAACCGGCCTTGACCAGCCGGCTACGGATGAGAATGAGGAGGACCAGCAGCCATCCAGCGACCTGAGTCGGGATTAGCGTGGGGCAAGACTCTTATCATAGCTGGCTTAGTCACGGCAGCGGCAGCGGTGCTGCTGTATACACAGCGGTTGCCCTTAGGCATCCCGGACCAGTGGGTTTGGCGGCTGCGCCCTGCAGCGCTAACCCCCGGACGGGGTAGTGTGCTGGCATTAGCCGCGGCGCTGCTTAGTGCTCTGGTGGTGCTGGAATTCTTCCGGCGCGGGCAAGTGCCTACCCGAGGGTTATGTGCGGTTCTGCTAACCATCATCATTTTGCTCGGTATGGTGACTGCCCTGGGCATAGTCCTTGATGATGTTGGCTATTGGGTGAGAGCGCCCTCGGTGGTGGTCAGCGACGTTTCTATGGGCTATTACCAGCAGGCAGTGCGCCTGAGTAGTATTGCTGCCTTCCTGGCGGCTCACTGCAACCGAGCAGCCGATGTAGAGGTTGCCGACCGGGTTCGCACCCATCCGCCTGGACCGGTATTGCTTGTATATGCCATCCGCTCCTGCTTGGTAGCCCATCCTTCCGTGCTCATTGAGGTGGAGCGCATTCTCCAGGGACGCCTGGGATTGACCGCTCAGGCTATCCGCCAGACGGCGCGTAGCTACAGTGCTGAGCCTCTTTCCCCGTTAGATGCTCTGATGGCGCTGCTGGTAGCTCTAATCCTGTCGGCGGTTTGGGTGCTGCTGGCCGTGCCCGCCTTCGGTATTGGTGCGGTCCTTTTTGACCGGCGGGTGGGCTTGGTCATGGCGCTGTTGGCCGTTGGGTTGCCATCGCTACTGTATTTTAGCCCTGGTATGGATGGATTAGGGGCTGTATTGGCAGTCAGCTTTGTATATCTGTGGCTGCTGGCCCTCAAAAGTGGGCGGTGGTGGGCTTATCTGCTGGCCGGCGCGGCGGCCACAGTTATGCTTATGTGGAGCTTCGGCTTTCTTATTCTGGGGGGCATAGCGCTGGTCACCGGCGTCGGCCAATGGCGCCAGGCCGCCCAAAGCGAGGAAATCTGGCCGCACACCCGCGGCCTGGTAATATGTGGGGCTACTTTCATTCTGCCTTACGTGGCACTGTATCTGTGGTCCGGGTACAACTTGCTGTTAGCGCTGCCCGCTTCCTTGGCGGCTCATCACGAGATTCTCTCCACCTGGGGACGCAGCTACGGAGTTTGGGTGCCGATGAACCTGTATGACTTCCTGTTGTTTATGGGGCCTGCTTTGGTGGTTGTAAGCGCAGCCGCCCTGTATCATGCCCTGTCCAGTGAGCAATGGTCGCGGTTAGGGCGTAACTTCATATATGGGTTGTTAGTCACACTACTGCTGCTGCTGATTTCAGGGTCTACCCGAGGCGAAGTGGGACGGATCTGGGTCTTCCTAATGCCACTAACAGCCCTGCCGGCGGCCTATCAACTCGCCCAGCTCAGAGAAGGAAAGCTGTTGTGGACAGGAGCAACGGTGATAGCGTTGCAAGTCGGCTTTGCCATCATGCTGTGTTGTAGACTCTCGCCCATTATGCCCTATTAGCGACTGTTGCCCCACCTTAACCGGGGCATTTTATCCGCCTCTACACTCAAGGTGGATAAATGGCGGCCGCCGTAGCCATAGGCTCCTATGGCGGAGGTAGCTCCAGCCCGTGAAAACTGGTACGACGGGCGTCTCGCCCGTCGGGTTGGTGGACAAGCAATGCGACAAGCTCACTATAAACGGAACGCCTGTCCTACCGACCACAGGCACTTCGACAAGGTCAGTATAAACAGAATGCCTGTGCCACCCAATAATCGGGCCGGGGACGGCCCTCCTACAGTGAAAAGTAGCAGCGGCATCCTCGCCGCGTCTACCAGTTGTGTCTGTGGTCATGGGTTGGTCCCACTGAGTGGCTCCTTAGGCAGGGGTACGGCGCCCAGCAGGGTCAGGGCGTGATCCAGGTAGGTTTCGCAGTCGGGGAAGTTACCGGCGGCGAAGGCTCCGCGCGCCGCCCGGAGCAACTCACCGACAGCCTGGGCAGTCTGGGGGTCTTCAGTCGCTAACTGTTGGTAGGGAACCCGCGTGTACTGGAACTTGGCCTTAATCCGGTGCTTCTGCGGCACTTTGGTGTAAGCGGGGTCGTCCTCATGTCCCTCGGGGATACCGGTAGTGGCGGTGATTCCGGGAACCGGGATATAGGTGGGGGCCGCCTCCAGGGATAGGGCAGGGGCTTCTCCCTCAGCGGGCGCAGGTGCTTCTTCCACCTCAACCGGTCGGGGGAATACCGGTGGCCCAACTTGGGGCCGGCTGGTAATGGGAGCGGGCACCTGGGGGACCTTAGGGGCCTCTTCAGGCTCAGGCAGCGCCACGAAAGGCCGAATGTTCTTTATCAAGTTGGAGGCCACCTCTTCGCGCTTGTCCAGGTAGTCCTCTTCAGAAAGGTTGCGGATGACATTGAAGGCATCCACTATCAGCAGCAGGGCGGCACTGCGGGGTATCTCTTCCACTTCCACCGGCGCTGCTTCCCCAACGCTGGGCGCTGGTTGGGCCTCAGCCGGCGGCGCAGGTGCGGCTTCTTCAGGCTCTGCGGGAGGTGAGGGAGCAGTGCTCAACTGGGCACCGGCGGCCTCAGCGGGCATTCGGGAAACGGGGGTAGCCAGGGGCAATCGTTCCTTGATGTTGTTAGCCCAGATGGCAGCAAGCTGCCGGGCAGCAATGCCATTGGCTTCCGCTTCGGGCGGCTGTACCCCAATCACCTTCACGGGGCCGGCGAAGACGTGCCAGACGCCGTCAACTTCTTGGACGCTGACCTGGGGGTTCTGGGTGTCCTGAGTGGAAATGACTTCAGCAATCCTTTGATCAATAGCCGCGGCTCGCTTCTTGAGGCTGGTGTAGGGACTGGCGGTGCGGATACGGGCCACGATGCCGCCGGCGATGCAGATGTCTTCAGCCGAGGTCGCCTCCAGGGCCGGTGCTGCCTCAGTTTCCTGGGCCAGCACGGGGGTGGTTATCCCCAAAGCCAACACTACTAATACTATCCAGCAACTGGCGGTGGTCCTGAGCATCTCAGACACTCTCCTTAGAATTGTGAAGTTAGGGTACAGTACACAGTATTCAACTAAACTATAGCCTAATGGCTATCTGGGCGTCAAGTTGCCGGACCCGACGGTGTGTCCTCCTGGTCAGTGGGGGCAAGTTCTCCGGCTGCTGATAGCTGGGCGGCCCGGCGCAGGCGGGCCACCACGTCTGACTGCTCCAGAAGCTCCATTAAATGAAACAGGCTGGGCCCGATGGTGGTACCAGTTACCGCGGCGCGGCAGGGATGGATTACCTCAGCCGCCTTAATATCCATCTGTTCGGCCAGTCCCCGCACCGTTGTCTCAATGGTATCGGCGCTCCACTCCGATAGGGCCTCCAGACGGTCGGCCAGTGTCTCCAGCTTGGCGGGCGTCTGGGAGTCATTCAGCCACTGGCGCCGAGCGCGATTCTCATACTCAAAGTCATCAGTAAAGAAATACCGGGCCCAGCTACTAAAGGTAGAGAGCAATTTCACCCGGCTCTTCATCAGGTCAACTACCTTCACCAGCCACTGGCGCCGCTGCGGGGTTAAATCTTGCTCTATAAGGCCTTCTTCCTGGAGCAGCGGCAATACCAGGTCAGCCACGTGCTGGGCATCGGCGTTAGTTATGTACTCGCCATTCATCCATGTTGCCTTCTCCACGTCAAAGACGGACGGGGAGCTGCTGCAGGCTTCCAGGGAGAATCGGTCCAGAATCTCCTGCCGGCTGAGGATTTCCTCTTCGCTGCCCGGAGACCAGCCCAGCAATGCCAGGAAATTAAACATTGCCTCGGGCAGAAAGCCCTGCTCGGCATAGTCGGTCACGGCCACCGCCCCGTGGCGCTTGCTGAGCTTGGTGCGGTCCTCGCCCAGGATCAGTGGCAGGTGGGCGTACTGGGGAGGCTTGATGTCCAACGCCTCCTGGAGCTGGAGGTGTATCTGGGTATTAGGTAGGTGCTCAACGGCCCGAATCACGTGGGTTATCTGCATAAGGTGGTCATCCACCACCACCGCCAGGTGGTAGGTAGGATAACCTGAGGTCTTGACGATAACCGGGTCGCCAATCAGAGCATTGTCATAGACAACCTGGCCCTGAATAATATCATTGATGATGGTC
Source organism: Candidatus Zipacnadia bacterium (assembly GCA_029821215.1). Lineage (GTDB taxonomy): Bacteria > Armatimonadota > Zipacnadia > Zipacnadales > Zipacnadaceae > JALGTV01. Next base: position 6,194 of record JALGTV010000151.1, read on the forward strand.
TTACCGGTTTCTTTTACCCGCAAGCGAATACAGGGCTCTCGTCCCTCCGCCCGCAGTCGTTGCTTGTCCTCCTGGCTCAAATCGCGGCAGCGGCCATCGTACTTGGGAGGAATGCCCCGCGCCCGCATAAGTTCGCGTTGTTCCTCCAGCTCCTCGGGTGTACAAAAACATTCATAGGCCTGCCTGGCATCTATTAGTCTCTGCACGTAGGCCTGGTAGATATCCAGGCGCTCGGATTGTACGTAAGGCCCATAAGGCCCCCCGATGTCCGGCCCCTCGTCCCAGTCCACCCCCAGCCAGCGCAGTCCCTCGTAGATGACCCCCAGCGCCTCGTCGGTGGACCGCAGTTCGTCAGTATCTTCTACGCGCAATACCATACTACCGCCCTGACTGCGGGCAAACAGCCAGTTGAACAGGGCGGTATGAGCATTACCGATATGCATGTACCCCGTCGGTGCCGGGGCGAATCTAACGCGAATGGCATTTGGCATAACCGCTAACTCCCTACTGGTCACGTAGGCGGGGTTCTCTCCTTCGGCAGGCTCAGGACGGTGAGCTTGCCGAGCCGCAACCCCGCTCCGATGAGCTACGCAGGTTCTTAACCTGCGCTACGCGCCTTTGTCCTTTAGAGACTGTTGCAAAACCTGTAGGAGGGACATCCCTGCCCCGATATGCGTATAGGCTTAGCCGGCTAACTCTACACATTCTACTCATACAAGCAGTCCGTGATTACCTTTTGCAACAGTCTCTTTATGTGTGGCCCATTTATACGACGCTATGAAGATCATGTACTTCTGCTTTATCCACCGTAGCCCACACAAATGTGCCTAACTCAATCTCGGAGGTATTATTGTCCATAGCGTGGATTAGCACCTCCCCATCCACCTCCGGAGCATCACGGTAAGAGCGCCCGGCCCACTCATTGCCTTCCTCTATCTTTCTCTCCACCAGCACCTGGAGGCGCTGGCCGACCATGCGCTGGTTATTGGCCAGGGAAATGTCCTCCTGGACACGGTACACCTCTGCCTGGCGCTCCTCGGCCACTTCTACAGGTACTCTGTCGGGTAGCCGTGCCGCCGGAGTTCCTTCTTCAGGCCAGTAGCGAAAGGCCGCCAGGCGGTCAAAGCGGGCCTCAGCCACAAAATCAAGCAGTAGCTGGAAATCCGCCTCTGTCTCACCGGGAAACCCCACAATGAACGTAGTGCGCAACGCCGCTGTGGGTGCCACCTGCCGAATGAGCTGTATCATATTTAGATGAGTTTCGGGACTTCCCTGCCTACCCATCGCCTTCAATACTGATGGGGCTACGTGCTGGAAAGGGATATCAAAATAGGGCACTATGGCCAGATTTCGGGCCGTGGCCTCAATCACTGGTTCAGTCACTCTGTCGGGATACATATACATAAGTCGTACCCAGCCGTGATAATCATGGGTGGGCAAAGCGTCGAGGAGTTGGACCAGGGAAGTCGGCGGCTCCCGGTCACTGCCGTAGTTGGTGGTGTCCTGGGCAATTAGGCAAATCTCTCGCACCCCCTGCTCGACCAGGGACGAAAACTCGTGACATATATCATCCAAAGGGCGACTGCGATACGGCCCGCGCAGGGACGGTATTGTACAAAAGGTACAGCGATTATCGCAGCCCTCAGCTATCTTCAAATAGGTACTCCACGGGGGCGAAGAGCGCCAGCGGGGCGTTTGGGCGTCATATATGTAAGTAATCGGCGGTGCCATCACCTGCCGCTTGCCGCGTAAGGCTAAGTCTAC
>JALGTV010000152.1 GCA_029821215.1 Candidatus Zipacnadia bacterium
TTCAATCAGCAAACCTACCAAATCAGTCTCGGCCCGCAGATGCGGGACCCGCTGTATAGCACTCGGGAGATAGATGCTATGCGGCCGGTACTGCTGGCCGAGGATTGTGAGGGACCACAAGTAGTCTACACAATGTACCGTAATACCGGCCTGAATGGGGACGAACATCTGCTGGCCAAGCACCGGTTGCGCTTTGATATTACGGTTTTTGCCACGGGGATGCTGGGCCCGGAGTATGTGAAGACCGTCGGGCACTATCATCCACCGGCTCGGGCGGGGGGCATCGCCTATCCAGAGGTCTATGAGGTACTGTCTGGGGAGGCGCTCTACCTGCTGCAGAAGGTGGACGACTACAAAGCTGGGCCGGCGGAAATACAGGTGGAAGATGTCATTGCCGTGCGAGGCCGGCCCGGCGATAAGGTAATAATGCCCCCTGACTACGGCCATGTGACCATCAACACACTGGATGTGCCGTTGGTGATGTGCAACTGGGTCTGCGACGATTTCAATTCCTACTACCAGTCGGTTGAGGGAGCAGGCGGTTTTGCTTATTACCGGGTACGGGAAAATGACCAGGGCCAGTGGATTATCAACGATAACTATGCCAAGGCCATCCCGCAAGTGCGAGAGGCACGACCGCAACCGGTGCCGGAGATTGGGCTGAAGTCAGGTGTGCCTATGTACATTTCTTGCCGCGAGAATCCCCAGCTATTTGCCTTCATAGTCCGCCCCTTTGACTACGAAGAGATAATGGGGCAGGGACTGGAGATGGTGTGAATGCCGGCAGGTAAATACTGGGAGAGAGCGAACTATACACTTGTCCGGAATGGTAACCAATACCATAATGCATAAGATTGGAGTGGGCATAACTCAAGGGGTGAGGCGAGATGTCTGACAAGTTTGACCGTAAAGCTCTGTCATTTGACGATGTGCTACTAATACCAGCCAAATCCGATATACTGCCGGCCGAAGTAGACGTGGCAACTGTATTTTCCCGGCGGATAAAACTGAATATCCCGTTGGTCAGCGCCGCCATGGATATGGTGACCGAGGGGCGCCTGGCCATAGCGCTGGCCCGCGAGGGCGGCATCGGGATTATCCACAAGAATATGTCTATTGAGCAGCAGGCGGTGGAGGTTGACAAAGTTAAGCGGTCCGAGAGCGGGATGATCATTGAGCCGGTTACCCTTGGTCCCGACGCCCAGGTCCGCGAGGCCCTCCAGATAATGAGCCATTACCACATTTCGGGGCTGCCCATTACCATTGGAGATAAGCTGCTGGGGATTCTTACCAATCGCGATTTGCGGTTCGAAACGGACTTGGATAAGCCGGTTTCGGAGGCAATGACCTCGCAGGGACTCATCACTACTGGCGAAGGCACTACTCTGGAAGAGGCTAAGCAGATTCTCCACGAGCATCGTATTGAGAAGCTGCCAGTGGTAGATGAAGAGATGACCCTGCTGGGTCTAATCACCATTAAGGATATTGAGAAAGTAGCCCAGTTTCCTTATGCGTGCAAAGATGATTTGGGCCGGCTGCGCGTGGGGGCAGCGGTGGGGGTAGGTAGTGATGTGGTCGATAGGGCCACTGCTCTGGTGGAGCAAGGTGTGGATGCGGTGGTTGTGGATACTGCCCACGGTCACTCAGTGCGCGTGCTGAAAACAGTGGAAACACTCAAAGAGCAATTGGGCGACGCAGTAGACATAATCGGCGGAAATGTGGGTACAGCGGTTGGATGCAGGGATATGATAGCTGCCGGCGTGGACGCCGTTAAGGTCGGTATGGGGCCAGGTTCTATATGTACCACCCGGGTGATCAGCGGGGCGGGCGTGCCCCAGATAACGGCTATTTCTGAGTGCGCCGAGGTAGCGGCTGAAAAGAATATACCTATAATCGCCGATGGAGGCGTCAAATACTCGGGCGATATCACCAAAGCTATTGCCGCTGGGGCCGACTCAGTGATGGTAGGCGCACTACTGGCGGGAACCGAGGAAAGCCCGGGCGAGACTGTGTTATATCGGGGGCGCACTTACAAGGAATATCGCGGCATGGGCTCACTGGCGGCCATGAGACAGCGCTCTTCTGCTCGTGACCGTTATGGACAGGAGGACCGAGAAGCTGACAAGCTGGTCCCGGAGGGATTAGAAGGACGGGTGCCATATAAAGGTCCCCTATCAGGGGTAGTCCACCAGTTGATGGGAGGCCTGCGGGCCGGGATGGGCTATTGTGGGGTCCATGACATCAACGAACTGAAGACCAAGACTCAATTCTATCGGATCACTCCAGCCGGGCTGCGAGAAAGCCATCCCCACGATATCACCATCACCGAAGAAGCCCCCAATTACCAGATACCCGAGTAGTGCCATTATAGGCCCCAGCGCTGGCTAATCGGAAACACAATGCGCGCCGGCGGCGGTCAGAGGAAAGGGATTGGATAGATATGCCCAATTTGCGGGTAGCTGGACTAAGTAAGCGATTTGGCGCGGTGGTGGCGGTTGAAGATGTAAACCTAAAAGTGTACGAGGGGGAATTGGTGGTACTGCTGGGGCCTTCGGGATGTGGCAAGAGTGCGGTCTTGCAGATGATAGCCGGCCTGCAGGAGCCTACCGAAGGTGAAATATGGATAGGAGAACGGATGGTCAATGAGCTACCTCCCCCTGATCGCAGCGTGGCTATTGTGTTTCCTAACGATGCCCTGGATGGCGACGCGACGGTCCAGGAAAACATGGCCGTTAGTCTGGTACTGGGCAAATTAGAGGCCCCAGAGATTGACCAGCGTCTCCAACGTACGGCCCAGTTGGTGGGTATTGTTGACGAGTTGTCTCGTCCGGCAAGCCGTCTGTCCAAAGCCCAGCGGTTTCAAGTAGCTCTGGCCCGGGCCCTTGTTGAACAGCCGGCTGTGCTGCTAATGGATGATCCCCTGTCTATCTTAGGCGCTAAAGCCCGCAGCCGTATGCGTTCGCCATTAATTGACCTGTTGCATCAGCTATCTATGACCTCAATATACACTACCCACAACCAGGAAGAAGCGATGGCTATGGGTGACCGGGTCCTGGTAATGAAGGCTGGCAAGGTAGAGCAAATTATCACCCCCGCGGAGCAGGTATGAATACGGAAGCAAGCGAGTAGGCTTATGAGTTCGGCGGACGGTCAATCAAAGCTGTTATTGCACGTGTGTTGTGGACCATGTGCCACAGCGGTGATTGAGCGCCTCAGACCGCATTCTGAACTGGAATGCTTCTGGTATAACCCCAACATTCAACCCAAAGCCGAGTATGAACGGCGACTGGCAGCTATGCGCCGAGTCGCGGAGGCGATGAATATAGGTCTTATCGAGGCCGAGCGTGACGAGCAGGGATGGGAGCAGGCCGTAGCTGGCTACGAGGATGCTGCCGAGGGTGGTCCCCGGTGTGCCATTTGCTTTGAATACCGCCTGCGGCGGGCCACACAATATGCCGCCGAGCATGGATTTACCCACCTGGCTACCAGCCTCGCGGTGAGTCCGCATAAGAATATTGATGTTATCAACAGAATTGGACAGCAGATAGCCGAGAGGTGGGGGCTGACGTTTGTAGCCGAGAACTTCCGCAAACAGGGTGGATTTGAGCGTAGCGTACAACTCAGTCAGGAATTAGGACTGTATCGCCAGAGCTACTGCGGCTGCCGCTTTAGCCGCCGGGGGTAAGCAGTGAGAAGCTATCCAGCCTGTGTACTGGGAGCGATATTGAAGAGGAACCTTGTCAGCCTAATATGACGTTGTAAATAATGATGGACCACCAATAGTACAGTACTACCAGAAAAATGGAGTGAGTATGATTTGAAGACCACCATAGAGCGAGCCGTGGTAATCGGAATCATAGGTATCACCAGTATTCTGTTAGTGGGCTGTCGGGCAGGCGAGCGCCTTGAGCCTTTGCATAGCCATCATCACGAAGCCACTCAGCCCTCGCCCGAGGAGCAGGCCGAGGCCAAGACCAAAGCCCAACAACAAGCGCAACAGCTCCTGGACAAGATCAAGCAGGGGGCAGATTTCGCAGCCTTGGCTAAAAAGCACTCGGCTTGTCCCAGCAAGGACAAAGGCGGCGACTTGGGTTGGCAGAAGCGGGGAGACTTAGTCAAGGAGTTCGCGGATGTCGCCTTTAG
>JALGTV010000153.1 GCA_029821215.1 Candidatus Zipacnadia bacterium
CTGCTGGCTGCAGCCGGGGGCTACGCTGATGGCGTAACCCTGCGCTATAAGTTTGTCCCCCAGCAGCAGATTGCCTATCAGCTATGGGCAAGCGGGACCGGGAATGTTTCCTTCTCCGGTATCCCCATGGCCGGTGAGGGCCAACAGATCCCCGAGCAGCTACAGGCGCAATTCAATGCTAACATTAGCCTGAGCCTGGATGTAAAGTCAGTAGACGAGCAGGGCAACGGCGTGGTGAGTCTGTCGGTGGGCGAGCTGCGCATGCAGGGACAGGCAAGGGATCAGTCAGGGCATCTGGTAGTGAATTTGGAGGAGGGGACCGTGGAAGTCAACGGCGAGGTGGAGCAGATACCATCGGCAGAGTTGGCCCAAATGCAGGGATTGTTGGAGCAAATACAAATAACTATCTCGCCCCAAGGCAAGGTTCTGGCCATTTCCGGCTTGCCCCAGTTGCCACCCAGCGAACAGACTGGGATAACTCTGCCCTGGCAGGATACGGAAAGCTGGCAGGAGCTTCTGGACTCCATACCGGCGGCACTGCCCGAAGGGCCAGTGGCAGTGGGTGATAGTTGGGAGGCGGCGATGCCGATTCCCCTGCCGGGCATAGACGTAGCAGAGCTTCCTGAGTTCGCTGTGGAATGCACTCTCAAAAAGATAGGCGAAATTGATGGGCATCGTGTCGCCGATATCGGCTACTATGGTAGTATAGAAGTCGCCGACCTGGTATGCCAGCCGCCGGGGCCACCTGGGGAAGGCGAAGGGCCGCTGTCATTCAATCTGAACTTGGAGGTGATAGAAGAGGGAGATGCATACTTTGACCTGGATGCCGGCCAGATATACAAGCAGCGCGGTAACATCTTTATTAATGCCAGTATTGAGGTATCCCTCCCCGAGGAAGCCGCCCAGTTTTTTGATACCGCGCCCGGCGCGCAGATAAACCTGAGAATACATTTTATGCTCTCACCCAGTGAATAAGGATAGCAATGAGGCCAGCGCAGGCCAGTGTACAACATTCAGTAGACAAGCAGCAGAATGATAAGCGGCGCCAGCGGGCCGATATGTTAGTGGAGGCGGGGCTGGTTTCTGAAGCGGTGTGCGTGTACGAGCAGGTCGCCGAGTCGGATAATGACAACGCTGAGGTCCAACAGGTGCTGGCGGATGCCTACTGGCTCGCTGAGCGCACTGAAGAGGCCATCGGGACCTACCGGGAGACTACGCGTCGCCATCCGCGCCATACGGCTGCCCACTTTGGTCTCAGTGAATTGCTACTTCACTCCGGGCAACCCCGAGCGGCAATCACGGCCTTAGAGAAGGCAGTACAGTGCCAAAGCAACCGGGCTTATTATCTGTATCGGCTCAGTCAGCTATACCTGCTGGTCAACAAATTCCCGGAGGCTGAGAGTCTGTTACAGCGGGCTGTTGGGTTAGAACCTGACGACGGTTTCTATCACTTCAAATTGGGCGATTTGTACTTTGGTCGGGAGCAGTGGGCTGCGGCCAGTGAGGAATATGAAGCGGCAGTGGCCTGCTCACCGGTGGATGATTTCTACCACCTGCGGCTGGCTGCCACTTACGTTCGCCAGGGGCGGGACGAGCAAGCTCTGGCAATGTTCCAGCGCACCGTGTTAATCTGCCCAGACAATTGCGCTTACCAGTATCTACTGGCCGATCACTTGGAGCAGATGGCCCGGTGCGAGGAGGCTGCGTATCACTACCAGCAGGCTGGTGAGCTGGGGCCGTATGACCGGGACTACGTTGAGCGAGTCAAGCACCGCTGCGGCACTGGTGGAGACTGACTGACCGTGGCTCAGAAATCCCAGTGGGGCCGGACGAGTGCTGGATAACTGGTACACATTGGACTTAGGGCAAGTATGCCCCCGGCAGTCGCGACGGGGGCGTATTGACGTTAAACCAATCAAAGGAACACGGCAATGATCATAGATCGGATTATAGTGGGGCCCCTACAGGCGAATTGTTATCTGATAGCTGATCCCGACAGTCAGCAGGGAGCCATAATTGACCCCGGCGATGACCCCCAATACATCACTACGATGATTGATGATCACCAAGTTGAGGTGGTGGCGATACTGTGTACCCACGGCCATCCTGACCACATTGCAGCAGCCGTACAGGTGGCAGCAGCAACCGGCCTGGATGAGATTTATCTGCATCCCGCCGACATCAAAATGATGGCAGAATCCACAGCCCCACAACTACCCTCGGCCCTTAAGCCGCTGCTGACTGAATACGATGAAGGTGACCAGATTATGGTCGGCGACCTGACCATAGAGGTCTTCCCTACCCCCGGTCACAGCCCGGGCAGTGTCTGTCTGACGATACCACCAGCACTGTTTACCGGTGATACCCTGTTTGACAGTGGAGTGGGCCGCACTGACCTGCCGGGGGGAAGCAGTGCTGAACTGCAAGCATCCCTGCGGCGAATAGTGGCCGAATTCCCCCCCGAGACCGCCATCTATCCCGGCCATGGCCCCACATCAACTCTCGCCGATCAATTGGCGAGCAATCCCTGGTTAGCCGACCTGAGATAGACTGAGGTGCAAAGGTAGTTATGGATAGCTTACTCATTGAAAATGGCTTATTGATAACTATGGCCAAGGGCAGCGACCCTATCCCGGACGGTGTGGTGGTCACTGAGGATGGACAGATTGTCTATGCCGGTCCAGCAGCAAAAGCGCCCCAACAGCCGGCTGACCAGGTAATAGATGCTGAGGGCGGGGTAATACTACCCGGCTTTGTCAATGCTCATACTCACCTGGCTATGACCCTGTTTCGCGGGGCAGCGGATGACATGCCTTTGCAGGCTTGGCTGGAAGAGAGAATTTGGCCGGCGGAGATGAAACTTACCGACGAGGACGTGTACTGGGGCTCTCTGCTCGGGGTCTGTGAGATGCTGAGGGCGGGAGTGACTTGTTTCAATGATATGTACCATATTCCCGCTGCCGCCACCCGGGCTGCTATTGAGGGCGGGATCCGGGCGTGTCCGTCGGGAGTACTATTAGGCTTTTTGCCAAATGCTAAAGAGCTGTTAGCGGAGGCTAAGGACTTCGTCAACCAGCTCCAGCAACAGGCTCACCCCCGCATCCACCCCATGCTGGCCCCTCATGCGCCCTATACCTGTCCTGATGATTTGCTGAGGGAAGTCGTCAGTGCCGCCCAGCAATTGCAGGTACCCATACATATTCATGTGGCCGAAACTGCCGACGAAGTCCGCGACAGCTACCAGGATCATGGCCAGAGTCCGGTCCAGTACCTGGACTCGCTGGGGGTATTTGACTGTCCAGTGGTGGCGGTTCATTGCGTTCATATAGATGAGCAGGACATACAGATACTGGCTGAGAGGCAGGTAGGAATTGCCCACTGCCCGGGCAGCAATATGAAGTTAGCCAGCGGCTTCGCCCCCCTGCCTGACCTGCTGGCCAGTGGTGCCATAGTAGGCCTGGGCACCGATGGCTGCGCTTCCAATAACAACCTCGACCTGCGCGAGGAAGCCTTTCTGACTGCGCTTATCCACAAGGCCCGCACCGGGGATCCCACTTTCCTGCCCGCCCAACAAGCCCTAACTATGGCGACGCGCGAGTCGGCCCGGGCTCTGGGATTGCAGGACTTGATTGGCACCCTCCAGCCCGGCAAACGCGCTGATATTATTGTGGTGGATATGAGCCAACCTCATATGCAACCGGTTCATAATCCCGTCTCCCAGCTCATCTACGCCGCCCATGCTGATGATGTGAAAATAACGGTGGTGGAAGGCCAGATAGTAATGCGTGATGGGCAAGTGCTGCTGGTAGATGAACAAGAGGTTATAGCCCGCGCTGGTGAGTGCGCCCACCGCCTGCTGGGATAGCTGTTACCTCTGTTTGACCCCTCAATTGGCAGGTAGCTATCCTCCCCAATCTGGTTCTGCCACCTCTTATTTCGGGGCAAGGAGTACCAGTTTGAAACCTGTCGTTCGCCCACCGAAGGGAGCAGCCCAATCCGAGGAAATCTTTGTATAAGTTTAAGCCTCTAAACTTGCCAAATTATCCACACAATCTCCCCATCAACCCGGGTCTATTTGCCCTTAATTTACTTGACTTCTGTGGCCATTTATGCTATCATATTTTCAAGCCACGAAGATAAGGGTCAAATAGTGGCTACAGTAGGTAATGGGTGAGCATTATTTCGCAGCCGAACATGCAGCCGGTGGTTACTCTTCTGCGGCATTGCATGTTGGCCCAGTTTGCATCATAAGCTCATGGCGCCGTTTCCCTCCTCCGTCTCATCAGCGCGCTGATGAGACAGGACAGATTCTAATAAATAACGTGCTCGCGTCACGGCCAATCACACCACTATCAATAGGGAGCAGCAATAAATGGCAAAAAAGAACAGTTATACTGCCAAGCAAATCCAGGTGCTCAAGGGCTTGGAAGCAGTGCGGCGCCGGCCAGCGATGTATATCGGCAGCAC
>JALGTV010000154.1 GCA_029821215.1 Candidatus Zipacnadia bacterium
TTGCCCTGCACAGTCAGGTATATTTTGGGAACATCATCGGCTGTATGCATCTCATAGACGTAGCCCATCTTGTCCAAATAGGAGGCGATAATCCCGGCCGTCACTCCTTGCTCTGGTGTAGTTTCTTTACCCGTCAGTGCCTTCTCCTCGTCCTGGGCACTGAGTCCCCTGACTCCGCCCACCAACAATGTCAACATCAATACACCGGCTGTCAGTTTGTAGATAGTTTTCATTCTAACTCCCTCACTTCCTCAACAGTATTGTAATGTGAGACTGGCGCGAAAGTGAAATGCGCAATACTGGGCCAGTGAACATAGACCCATATCGGGGCACCCTTCGGTAAGCTCAGGACAGAGAGGCTGCCCCTCCTACCGGTTTTGTAACAGTCTGTATATAATTCCGCGCGTAGCGCTGTTAGCCCTCCCCAGTTACGTAACCGCTATCTCCTTCAGGTAATGTCCTGGGGTTGCAGTGGCCAGCTAACCCCGTATTGGGTCAGTATTTGCTCCAGGGCCTGGTAGGTACGATTGATCTGCCCGTAGATATAGTATCCAGTGGCTGCCACTAATCCCCCATCCTGCCAGCAAAACATCCCCCAGGTAAAATCGTGCGGATCAATAACTAATGCTACCTGCATAGGATGACTAAAGAAATGCTGGTGTATGAACAGATCAGGTCCTGACAGGAACACCCCCAGTCCCGGGTGAGTATGATACCAACCCACTATCAGCTCATCAGGAAACTCGCGGTGTTTGTGGGTCAACATCTGATCCCATGCCTGGTGGGTAAAAGTTAAGCATAAACGCTGGCCTTGTGCCAGGGTAGCCGGTATCGCGTCAGTAATCAATAGATACTTCCCTTGGGTGTCAGCACAATTGTATCCCACCAACAGGCCCCCCGCCTCCACGGGCTTATCCGAGGGCAAGGCGTTGAGGATGGTTGCTACAGTATCCAGATGCACGAAAACGGACAATGCAGCCGGGACTGTGCCCACCTTCCCCACAACCTCCACTGGCTGGTTGGGCCGGGGCCGCGATGCAGTATGGTCGCGGGTAACGCTCTGCGCACTTAGTTTGATTTCCGGATCCTTGTCGTTCATAGGCATCCGCTGAGCCCATCGCGGTAGGTCTGCGCTGGCCGGGAATGGTACTACTGGCTGCCTAACAGCACTAACGCTACATAGCCTAACATAAGCATAAGTACCATGCTACTTATTGCAATGGCTGCAATGGCCTTGCTGCGCGCCGCCGACCGGCCCAACCCCAGTTTATTCATTTGGGACAGAAGTGATATGCCCCAGGATAGGCTAATGACAGACAAAATACCACAACAGAACAATGACAATATGGCAAATATCAGGGCGTTAGTGGCCTGTCCCTCCATTTCCACCTCCAGGATCTCCTGGGCACCGGCCACCAGAGGGCGGGGTGCATATCCACCGACCGGCCTCTGGGCACTGGGACGGGATGCAGCCGCACTGACTTGGGGAGAAGCGCGACACCCGTAGGTAGTGCAGCCGCCATTTTCCTGCCAACATTCGGCATGATGAGGTACTCCGCACTCCGGACAGGTGGTTATCTCCTGGCCTGGCTTGATAGGAAAGCGGCAGTAAGGGCAAATTTTACCCCCTGCCTCGGCTGGCGCCGGTACCGACTCCGCCGATTCCTCCAGATCAATATCAATGACATCATCGGCTGCTGTGGTGTGCTGGGCCGCCGGTGGTGGTTCCCGGCGGTCAGCGTCAGCCGGGCGGCGCACAGTTCTGCCAAATATTTGCTCCCCACACTTAGGACAAAATCGGCCTTGAACCACTATATTTTCATGACAGTAGGGACAGCGCATAATGGTGCATTTTATTCGCCGACGACGGAGGTGTGCCGGCTTAGATTAGCTCTATGTCTATCTCCTCTTCTATGTGCTCTCCGCCTCCCACTTGGCTAACCAGCTCAATGTCAATCTCCGGCTGATACAACTCGGCTTTGCCTATGGGAAAGACATGTTCATTTTGTATCGCCCAGCGCGCGGCTACCGGATTAAGTGGGCTTTTGGGATTATAACTCTGGTACTGAATCATCTGCCCAATCTGGATAATTATGTCGCTGAGCGTCTCCCCGGCTGCCCAGTAATCATCAATACATATATAGGCCCCAAAGTTAGGATGGAATATCGGCGTCTCTAACACACACTTGGGCTTCTGCCGGGGATAGTCACGGTGCAGATAGATTTTGGCCCGGTGCTCAGTGCGCACCACCGGCCGGTTGGTCCGGGCATTCAGGGCCAGGCCACGCACGCGGTAGGTAATCTGATAGGCCTCTGGCGGATTGCCATATAGCGGCTCCACATCAATATAGGGGTGACCAGCAAAATCATCCCGCAATTGTTGATAGTCGGCGTATAATCGGCGCAGTCTGGCATTCATCTTAATCCTTAACCACCAATTTCATAGATGCTTTTTTGTCCTTTCACTGCTGACAATCTTTCGTCGGGCCCACTCATGCCCTCACCGACCAGCTAAGCTCAGTCACACCTACTATATTGCAGTGTTTTGACTAACTGCTCGGCGATGGGGTAGGTATCCTCACTGGTGCTGATCCACAGGCCCGCCAATGACGCCACCTGGCCCGCTGGGCACCAGAAGCCACCAACCATTTTCTTCACAGGGTCAATGACCACCCCTAACTGACCGGGGCCAGCAAAGAAATTCTCCTGAATGAACCGGTCATGATGGGAGAAGAAGACCCCAAAGCCCGGGTGGGTATGATACCAGCCCACAATTTGTAAATCTGGGGCCAGCGAGTCCAGATAGCTGTATATCTCCTCCCAACTCTGGTGGGAGAAGGTAACATGGCCACGGTCGGCTTGAGTGCGGGCAGCGGGCACTGCCTCGGCGACAGTGGTCACCAGTCCCTGGCGACTGCGGCAGATGCTGCCCAGCAACACCCCGCCTACCTCGCGGTCGGGCTGCCGCTGGCCGTGGGCCAGCATTTGCTTAAGAGATGGATAGGACACAAAGGCCCGCAAGCCGCTGCCCGGCTGGCCTAATCTTAGCAAGCGTACTCCCTCGGCATCAGCCGGATCTGGCCCCTCCACTACTCCGGCCGGGGCCGCTGTCTCCATTTGTATGGAAACCTCGCTGCTGCTATCAGAGTTTGGCTGCTTCATCAGTTTTCTCGGGCAACTTAGGTAGCCGCAATTTCATCCCTGGCTCCAGCAACGGGTCGGCGGGGTCCAGCCCGTTCTCGGCGGCAATCAATCCGGCCATATCCCCGCGGCCGTAAGTATTTTCTGCTATTTTCCACAGACTGTCACCGGGGTTGACCGTATACCACTGATAATACATGCCCAACTCGGCCCGCAATTGCCTCAGTTCCTCACTGATCTCATCCAGCGAGATCTCCTCGCCCGCACGCTGCTTCCTGATCGGCTCAACGCTTCGGGCCTCAGCCAGTGCGCTGTCGGCAATCATTGTGGGTGCAGGACGGCGGCCTGAGACCAGCAAATTGGTCACCTGCAGAGCCAATATGAGTCCCAACACTACCAGCATCACTAAGCTAACCGGTTGCAATCCGGCTGGCCCCGGCAGTTGTGTGGGCCTACCGACCGCTGCGGTTGGCAGCACTGGCAACGGGGCAGCCGCTCCTGGCCTGAATATATTGTAATCGGCGGTAGGGATGATCTTTTTGCCTTGCCAGGAGAAACAGCCCGATTCCCCGGATAATGGGTCAATGACGTAGGCTACCTGCCAGGGCGCACTGAAAAAATGGCGATGGATGAACAAATCATACTCGGACAGGAAGATGCCAAAGCCGGGATGGGTATGATACCAGCCTACTATCTGTTTGTCGGGATACTGCGAATCTATGACCTGATATATTTGGTTCCAACTGTCGTGAGTGAAGGTAACCTGAGACCGGCTGGCCCGGGTGCGGACCGCGGGGATGGCCGCCTCCACACAAACTACCGTCTCTTGGTCGCCCGCCGCTACCGTGCCCACCAGCACTCCCCCCTGCTCGCGGCTGGTATCCTGCTGGCCGTGTTCAGCCGCCGCTGCCACCACACCCTCCTCAATCATTATCACCGGTGGCCCATTGGTGGGCAGCGAAGATTCCTGGTGGCCCATTGGTGGGCAGCGAAGATTCCTGTCGTGCCTGCAGTGATACATCCACCTCATTGGCAGATAGCCGCTGTTGTTCATCCCGAAGCTCATTGTTGTTCTCTGCCCGTTGATTGGGTGTCATTGTTGGTCAGATATATTAGGCTAAGCTATATTACCCAGAACCTGCTCGCGGTCAGCGGCCAGCAGGAAATGCTGCATATTCATCCCGTCGCGGCCCGTAATAATGTCATAAGGGGGCAGGCCAATCTCGGCCAGCGTCTTGTCCA
>JALGTV010000155.1 GCA_029821215.1 Candidatus Zipacnadia bacterium
GCCCGGTGGCCAAACGGGAAAAGATACCCCTTGTAAACCACCTGGACGTATTGGTCACGGCCCATCACCGCCTCGTGACGCCAGGCTTCTACGGACAGGCCCTTGCCTACCGGCAGCTCCTTGGCATACTGGGTGTTCATCCATACGCCCAGCGGAGTCAGCATCAGGCGGTCGGCGTGCACGGTCCGCGACCGGGCATTGGGTATAAAGAAGTCAGAGGTCAGCCAGACCAATTCACAGCGGTCCCGCTTATCCAGGGACATACGGAAAGGCTGGTTGGAGTGGGGCGGGATATCCTTGGAGTAGTCCGGCGACCAGATGGCCCGCAGGGAACGGAGTTCACTGAAAATATCGGCGCTGGCGACCTGGACCACGCGGAACTTGCCGTCTTCCCACTCATACTCGTATTGTCGGTCAAATATCCCGCCGCTGGTGGATTTTACACCCAGGCGCGTGTGCCATAGCTCGACGCGGCCATGGTGCTTAACCGGGCTGGCGGCATGCACCCACCCGGCGAGTTCGCTCGGCGAGATGATAAGGCGATAGGGCGCTTCAATGGCCGTCTCGGTTGCTTTCGGCTCCCGGATGACTAAAAGCGCGGCTTTCAGTAGGCCTGGCGTCACCAATTCGGGACGAATCATGACGCCGGGCTGTCTTGTAGTGGCCTGACCCCGTGCAGTGGCCGGGGGGCGCGTGATCGTCGTTGCGGCCAGCATAACTTGGCTGGCAGGCCCCGGGTTATTGGCGGAGGGCAGTGCCTTCGCTTCCGGCTGCAGCGGCCTGAATTCCAGGGAATCGCGCTGGCGGAACTGCTTGAACCGGGTTGGTGGTGGGGGTGGGGGGAGGGCCGTGGGGGCCACCGATAACTTATAGTTAGTCCAGTTCAACAGTGCCTGGAGGGTGTAGTCAATCTTCTGGACCTCTTCGGGCACCTCAAAGACAAGCCGGCTGGGGCCGGAAAGCCGGGCGTGAATCGGGGGCGGCCGCAGCGGATCCCCACCGGGCTTGTCCGCATCCGGGTCGGGATCTACCTCCGGTGGCCGATAGGCGTCCTTTACCGGTAGCTTTTTATCCACTTCAAAGAAGGCCTGCTCGGCTATGTGCTGGGGTGGGAAGTGCACGATTATATAGGCGGGTTGCTCGCTGTTGTCCCGCACCAGTTGGGGAGCGTCACCGGTAGTGTTCAGCGACAGGTTCCTGAACTCAAACTTCAACACCAGCATATCGTGGGGTCGGATCACATTCACGGTGAGCCCGGGCAGGCGGATCTGTGGTAGCCTGAGGCCGGGAACCGGCGTAATCCTTCCCGTGGGAGGCACCTCCAGTCTGGCACCGGGTCGTGACTGTGCTGCTGGGGGCGGCTGGGTTTCGGCTTCCCTTGTAGTAGGCTGGGGCCTTCGGACCCGGGGCACCTGGACTTGCTCAGCAGCGAAGTGTACCCGGTAGCCCTCAGCCGTTACAGCGCGGTCTATCATTGCGCCGGGCAGCGGGGCAAGCACTGTGAGTAGGGCCGGCTCGCACCGCACCTGCTGAACGCGGCCACCATAGCTCACGACCTCAAAGGCTGGACAGTCGGCGCCGCCCGCCAACTGTACGCTGAGGCCCTCTCCGTGCAACCACACGGGCTCATCATCAAAGTTGGCCAACAGTGCCTCATGGTGACCATCGGAACTCAAGGCTACGGCGTAGCGCGCTTCTCGCAGAGGTAATGCAAACGGCTCTCCGTCGGCACCGGGCCAATCCGGCGAGGGTACATACCACAGTTTCGTTGCCTTTCCCTCGGCCCGGGCAACAATCGCCCGCTGGGCCTGCCCCTGCTGATCTTGTCCCGCTTCTATATGAATGGTATCAAAAGTGCAGTTGGGGGCGGCGAACTTGCCGCCGGCAGGAGTGGGAAGACTCTGGACCATTGCCCAGTCGTGCTGCCCGCGCTCAATGACCAGCAACGTTCTTTTAGGGGGCGGTTGGCTGATGATGCTGGGCGTATCCGGTGCAAGCAGGGCTACGGTAAGCGTATCCGAGACTATCCGCTCGCCCATACCCGACAGGGAGGCGATATCCATACCCCGGAACACCAGCCGCCAATCGGGTAGGAACTCGGCTTCGGTTATCCCACCCAGGCTCAGATTCACCCCGTCACCTAAGTGGCAGGTAGTGCGGGATAACCGGGCCCGTCCCCGGGCCAGCTCCGCTCCGGCCAGCCAGTTTTCCAGGGGTCCCTCGCTGGTCAGACCGCCCAGGGCCAGCCGTAGCTTCATACGCCAGCCTGTCAGCCCGCGCCGCAACTCGCAGGTCAGGTCGGCGGGAAGTTCCGTCCCGGGGTAACGTGCGCCACTCAGGGCGATACGGATAAGCTCGTCGCCTTTTTCTACCTTCAGGCGAGGCTGGCCGCCAAAGCGGCGGCAGTCAATCACCCAGCGCTCCCGGTCTCCCAGTTTGAAGGCCACCCGCCCGGGACGCTCAACCAATTGGAACCGCCCCAGCAGAGTCGGTCCGACTTTCCTTAATAGCGGCGGCATGCTTACCGCCGCCACTCCGGCCAGGCCGAGCAGTTCCCGCCGAGAAAGATTCACAGATTCGGGGGTGGACAATACTTCCGTCAGGGTCGGCTCGTCCGCCGACAGCCGCGACGGCATAGTATCACGCAAAGCGGCGAGGTTCAATCGGGTATGCTTCATCTGCTTCGCTCTCCTCGCTGTTGGTTTGTGAAGATCACTGTGAGATAACACACTGACGGCCGTGCCCTCAGCGCCATTTGCATCTGACAAACCCCATAGGTCATGAGTCGAGCGCAGCTCGGTGACACACATACCGCGACGCCGCTAAGACTATATTATGGCTGCGCACTTACGAGGGCGCAGTTGTAGGCGGCTCCCCGGCGTCCTCGGTGGATTCTTCATCCGGTTTCCGGAGGGCCTGCTTGAACTCCCGAATGCCCTGCCCCGTCCCGCGCAGCAACCGAGGAATCATGGTAGCCCCAAACACCAGCACTATGATCGCCAGTATCCCCACAATTTCCCATACGCCTAATCCGAACACGATATCACCTTCTTTGAACTACCCTTTCCCTTCATACCCTGTATGTTCCTGTCAGCCAATACCTACCAGCAGTGCGGCCACCAATTCTAACCCTGATTATAATATTCTCCACCTTGTCAGTCTTCACCTCCTTGCCTGTCTCGCTGGCTGATAAATTCCTCTGGAGGAACATCACCTAGTTAACCGCGAGGCCAATGGGGGCCGACTCCATCTCATATCCGCTTACCAGGTCCATAAAATGGACTGAAGTAGGTTATCAGTGGTGCAAGGCAAACTCGACCACGGGTATTCTTGAATTAGGCGGTTTGCTGAAAATTCAGTTGAGGCTGCTTAGTTGGCCGATAGGCTCCCAGGCGCCACAGGATTCGACGCCGGGTTGGATCGAAACAACCGATTGGTACTTTTACTACGAAGGGTCATGGCTATACAGGCCGCAGGACTAACATAGCAAGTGGTACCATCTGTGTGGGGCATCTATGGAAAAGCGAAGTCGAGGCATAAGACGTGCTCTTTGCGCTGGCCAAGTGCTTGACTTCGCCAGAGCGCCAGAGCGAGCATAAGATCGCTGTTGGTCGAAAGTTTGTGCTGAAAAGCAGCGATCACTGGAAAGTTTTGGGAACCTCTACTGATCTGCTTGCGCAGCCTCTGCTTTTGCGCGCTGAAATGATCGATACTCTCCCATAGCATCTGCACCTGCAGGCGGGTACCGCCAGATGGCAGACGCCCCAACCACTCATCACGACCGCTACCGTAGACACTGGGGCCGGTGCACTCAACGCCATGTTGGCGGAACTTAGCTTTCAGCTTGTTTTTGAACCGCACCACCTCGCCACTGGTATCATGGTAGCAGAGCACTAGCCCGCTTAATTCATGAAGCGGTTGAAGATAGCGTGGGGCGGGGTTGTTGGGTGCTGTTTGTGGTCGGTGAGAGCTGCGCCTGGCTGGGCGGTCAGTGCTCAGTCCAACTTGTCTGCTGGCTGTGGTCCGCACCCTCCACGACGTACCCCAGATCTCCGGGCTGCAGGAACCGG
>JALGTV010000156.1 GCA_029821215.1 Candidatus Zipacnadia bacterium
CCGGGAAGAAGCTCTGTCCACTCTCCGCCAGCGGGGAGCGGCCATCGTGGATGCCTTGCCTGAGCAGCTTAGCGTCGCCGCCGTCAACCGCTATCTATCCCTCAAAGCCCGCGGCCGGCTCTAAGGCAAAAGCCAGAACAGCTTCTCGCAGGTAACTCGCTTTTGGGGGTTCGACAAACTCACCCCGGGGAAGAAAGTGGCTTTCCCCGCACCCTTTCCCCAAAGACTTTTGTAAGTGGGTCGCACGGGCTTCCAGCCCGTGAAAACCGGTACGACGGGCGTCTCGCCCGTCGGGCACGTGCATAGGCAGAATGCCTGTGTCCCCAATTCCGGATGTGGGAGGGCCGTCCTGGGTCTGCGGTATGTAGGGCACTTGGGCTCTGGCCTATCCCTTATTATGTAGGAGGGCCGTCCCCGGCCCAATGAGAGAAGTCGCATAAGATTTACTGTGGAAGGGGCATCCCTGCCCCGACTATCGCCATCACGGCAGGCTGGTCGCGGCGAGGACGCCGCTCCTACGGCATAAGAGTGGGCATCGCCAAGGACGGTGGGAGGGCCACCCTTGGCCCGATACTGGTCGCGCCTGTGCGCTGCCGTTGCTGTTGTCGCTGCCGTTGCTGCCGTTATCTGCCTTATCTTATGCACTCCCAGACAATGTCGCGGTCGTCATGCCACTTGCCTCGTTCATCGCGGCCAGGAAGCCCACCATCATCCTCCAGGTCCTGCCCAATACTGTATAGTATGAACCCCTCGCCCTGGCGGCGGTAGACGAAATCCTGGCCGCTGAAGGGGTCCTCGGGGAGCTTCCAGTCCAGGGTCTGCTTTAACTGCTCCAGAGTCTCAGGATAGGCGCCCCGCTCATACTTATACGTCTTCAGCGCCAGCACCACCCGACACAGCCCAATATTCGCCACCGCCATGTCGCGCTTTCCACTGGCGCGGCTGAATACCGGAGAAGCTACTCGGGTAACGATGAGGTACTTAGGAAGCGTCTTTAGGGTTGTTGCCTGGGCCTCAAATTTGGGAGCAGCCTCCCGATAAGGTAATTTGGTGATTTCAATGTCTCTCTGCATATATTCCAGATAGGCCAGTTCGTCGAGTTTATGCACAGGGCGGCCTAACCAACCGCAGTATAACCGAACCAACAGCGGGTATACCCTAAGGTCCGTGTCCTCTGTGACCAGTTTACACACTGCACGCGGCTTTTGGCTCAACATATCAAACATATAACGGCCAAAAGTTCGCTCGCCTATCATAGCACCCGTGAATGTCTTGTAAAGGTCAATCTGCCGCAGGTATCTTTGGAACTTCTCGGCGGTGGCGGGAGGAGTTTCGGCTGCCGAGACAATTTGCTTCACTGCGCCGAAGGTTATATTCTGCATTGCGTAGCTGACAAGCTGACCTATCAGACTAGGTTCCGAGGCGGCATGCTCGGACATGCGCAGAGCCACCTCGCACCAATCCAGGGCTTCATCCAGGCGGCCATCCTTGGCTAATATAAGTGCCTGGGCGGCAATAATCCGCGAGGCTTCCCTGAACCGGCCCAGATGGGGGAAAAGTGCCCCCACGCCATCTTGCCAGTTTACTGGGAAAACGCAATGGGGCCTCTGCGAACCACGGCGGAAGGTTTCCAGAGCCTCCTGCACCTGTGGGCGACCCAACAACGTACGCATCTGCTCTTCTCGTTCAGCATTAGGCTCCTTTAAGTACTCGTAGAAAAGTCCCAGCTCCTCGTTGGATAGCCCTTTCATTCTCTCGTCCGGCAGAGTTTTTTCTGGCGGGAAGTGGACCCTGAACACCTCCTGATACACCACGGCGGCATTTTGGTCATCCGGGACGGGCTTAGGGGCAGCCTCAACCATGGTCAGGGGCATTCCCTGGGCCTTCAGGGCAGCCAGTTCAGCCTCCAGTTCCCGACCCCACTTGATATTAAAGTAGGTCCAGGGGATAGCTACCAGCACGAATAGCACCAGTAGCCCAAAGCCCACCTTCGGCGCAATCCGCACCAGCCAGCGGCCTATAGCTATAGGCATGCGCTTGAAAGTCGGAAAATATTTCTGTCCCATCATCATCCCTCCTCAGGAGTTACCATTGGGTCCTAATATATCGCGTAACATCTGCTCTCTATATTCCAAGCCCTCGGCGTAGGCGACAGACCCTATGACCCGCTGAATCCCCGGGCGGCCAGTGAGCTGCGCAATCCGCTGGCTGTGCACCTGCCCGAAGACCAGGTTAATCACAATCAGTAGCCCGGCGGCCGCCGCGAACACCCAGCGCAGCAGGTGGCCCCGCCGTTGCGCGCGCAGCCGGCCTGCCGCCCGCCTGAGCAGTTGTCTCTTTACCTCTGGCGCCGGTTGACGTAGGGGAATGTCTCGCAAACGTCTTTCTAACCTGTCATAATTCATCATTCATCTCTCCCAGAATAGCCCGCAGCTTCTCCATCGCGTAGCGGTAACGACTGGCCGCGGTATTAGGCGAAATGTCCAAGGCCTGCCCAATCTCGGCGAAGGTAAGCTCGTGCCACACCTTCAAAACCACCACCTCGCGCTGCTCGGCAGGCAGTTGATTTAGGGCATCGCGGACAGCCACGCTTTCTGCCAGGCCCACATCACCGGCTGTCGGTTCAACCTGGCTCAGGTTCTCTGTTGCCGAGCGGCGTTTGTTGAGCCCACTGGCCTTACGGCAAGCGATGGCAAACAGGTACGCGCGGAGGTTGCGTATCTTGCCGACCTTCCCTCCCCTATCCACAAGCGCCATAAATACCTCCTGGAGCAGGTCCTGGGCCTTGTCCTGGTCGCCAACGCGACCCAGCAGCAAATGATACACAGGCGGCGCGTAGGCCTCGTAGAGGTCTTCCAAGGCCCCCAGATCACCGCGGGCCAGGGCGGTCAGTAGGTCGCGATCCTCGCTGCGGTCATTCATCAGATTCCCAGTCCGGAACTGGTTGGCCCTCATTATATAAGTGTAGATTACGGGGGATTATTTGTCTATTTACGAATAGCGGCACACGCGGAGTAAGTATTTATTACCAGCGGAGAGAGGTCGGGCAGGGTCCAGAGGCTCAATGGTAAACGCGCAACTATACCGGCGCCGTGGCGTCGCTGAGAGCTATCGGCTATTTCTTGCACTCCCAGACGATGTCGGTCTCGGTGCCCTGCCAGCTTTTGTTCTCAGCCCACTCGCTGAGGCCACCATCGTCTTCCCCATCGGGGCCTATCGCATACAGCTTGAAGCCCGGGCCGATGCGGTGATAGACAAGATCCTGGCCACTGAAGGGATCAGGGGGGATCTGCCAGTCCAGGCTCTCCTGGAGCTGCTGGAGCGTATTGGGGTAACTGCCATGTCGGTATTTGTAGTCCTTGAGGGCCAGAGCCACGCGACAGAGGCGAAGCTCAGTCACCGCCCGGTCCCGATCAAACGCCGCCTCCAGGCAGGTGGTGGCCGCCAGGCGGGTAACAATCGCTTGATACAACCGGGAGTTGTCCAGCATGTGCTGGTAATGCTCCAGATAGGGGCGAGACTGATAATACGGCAGGGAGCTACACCTAATGATTGCGTCCATATACCTGATATAACTGAGTTTGTCGAATTTCAGCAGTGGGCCAGCAAACCAGCAGCCGTACCAGCTAGCCAGGGGGGCCATATCGCTGTAGGGGCCCGGATCCTCGGGCACCTCTCGGAATACATCCAAAACCATGGCTCGCTCGGCTATCATAGCGGCAGTGAACCGGTCATAGAGGTGGAGGCTGGCTAGGCACCGGTCCAGTTGTTGTACCAGCCGGGGCGGGACTGGAACTGATGAGATAACGTACTCCAGAGTGTAGATTATCATCCCTTCCACGTAATAGCTGGCATCTTGGGCCGGCCAAGTGGGTTCGGAGCCCATGTGGTGAAACATACGCAGGCCGACCCAGCACCAATGTAGAGACTCCTGGATTGCGCCATCATGGGCACATAGCAGGGCCTGGGCCGCCACTATCTGCGCGGTGGTGCGGAAAGCCGACAAGTGGGGTAGCTGTGCATCTGGCCCCTTACTCCACTTGGCCGGAAAGACACAGCAAGGCCG
>JALGTV010000157.1 GCA_029821215.1 Candidatus Zipacnadia bacterium
ATACATCAACATCCCCAGGGTCAACTGCTTGACGTTACTCAAGCAGCTCGTCTGTTGAGCCTTGGCCTTGGCGCGGGCAAAGACCGGAAACAGAATTGCCGCCAGGATTGCGATGATCGCAATCACCACTAACAATTCAATCAATGTGAACCCGTCCCCGCCACATTGGCGGGTAAAGCCTTTACGACTTGTTTTTGTTGCCCTAAACATTCTGATCACTCCTTCTTTAGATTAGCGGGCTATAAAGCCCACACTATGGGAATATGGTTCGGCAGGCTCACCATCCCGAGCTTGCCGAGGGATCGATAAGCAAAAATTCACCCCCTCACTAAGGAAGACGCGGATTATAGGGCATACATGGGCTATCGCGACTGGGGGTATCCCTAATTTATAGGTACCACTAACAACACTCAGAGAGAGAGTTCTCATCTTACCATCTTCTAACTGTTACTCTGTGCAACCAAACCCTAATGGGCACTTGTTCAGTTCATTATTTTAGCACAACTTTGAAATAAAGTCAATATCCTTTTTAGGATCGTTGCAAAAGCTACTTCTCACCATTGAGGATGGTGAGTTCGGTACCGGTGCTGATGAGAGTGACGCGGGTCCTGATCAACAGTTGGTCTTTTGCCGGGGTCAGTTCCTCTCGTTGTTCAATGACGACCTGACGCGGCTGCGTGAAAACGACAGTGGGATTGCTATCCATCTCGGTTAGCTCCCTGTTCGTGGTGTCATCTGGAGCTGGGTTGGTTTACCGCCGGCGGAGGAAGGCGGGGATGTCAATATCGTCTTCGTCGTAGGTAGGTAGCTCTTCTTGGAACGGGGACTCACGGGAAGGGGTTACTCCTGGCTCTTCCTCTTCAGCAGCGGCCACTCGGCGGCGCGGGCGCACGGGCCGCGGCTGGTCGAAGCCGGTAGCCAGTACAGTCAGGCGGATCTGCCCCTCCATCTGCTCGTCAATCACCGCCCCCAGCGTCAGATCTACTTGGCCGCCGTCGCCGGCTGCTGCCTCCTGGACTATTTGCGCCGCTTGATGTACTTCGTTCAGTGACAAATCAGGCCCACCGGTAACATTGAGCAGTATCGCTTGCGCTCCTTGGATATCGGTCTCCAGCAACGGGCTGGCAATTGCCTGTTGAGCGGCCTCAGGAGCCCGGTTCTCGCCGGAGGCTTCCCCAATGCCCATCATGGCCGTGCCAGTATCCTTCATCACTGTGCGCACGTCGGCGAAATCCAGATTTATCAGGCCGGGGACGACAATTACCTCGCTGATACCGCGTACGCCATGGTGCAGAATAGTGTCAGCGAAGGCGAAGGCGTCTTGGAGGGAGAGGTCCTCATCAGTAAGCTGAAGTAGGCGGTCGTTGGGGATGATAATGAGGGTATCAACTTGCTCTTTAAGGCGCTTGAGGCCCTCTTCGGCGAGCTGGGCGCGCCGATGACCTTCCACCGCGAATGGTTTGGTGACCACGCCTACCGTCAGTGCACCTAACTCGCGCGAGATCTCAGCAATCAGGGGACTGGCGCCGGTGCCCGTCCCGCCGCCCATGCCACAGGTAATAAAAACCATATCCGACTGGTCCAGGGCCATCAACAAGTCCTGCCGGCTCTCTTCGGCGGCCTGGCGGCCGATGTCCGGATTGCCGCCTGTACCCAAGCCGCCGGTGATATTCTCCCCGATTTGCAGCTTGTCATCGGCGGCCGACAGATCCAGCACCTGGGCATCAGTGTTAATAACTATGTATTCCACCCCCATCAAACCGGCTTCAATCATCCGGTCTACGGCGTTTGACCCACCGCCTCCCACACCAACGACGCGTATTTTCGCATACTCCTCTACGTTGGCCCGCAGCATAATTGATTGCGCCTCCTTTACTACCCTTTTGACACCGCCGACGATAATCCTTCTTAATGTCGGAATTATATGTGACCGCTTGGCACCTGTCAAGCATCCATCACCCAAGCAACCCGCAATAGCCAATAACGCCAGACATTAGTCATCTGAGGCTCCGAATATAGCTGCCCAACGGCGGCCCTATTCCTCTTCAGTTGCATCTTCGGGGACTGCTACCTTCACCTCCGCGGGTCGCAATACCCGCTGGTGGAGGCGGTAGCCCGGCCGCAGCACCTCGGTAACCGTGCCTACCGCCGGGTCGTCGGCCGCCACCAAGTGGCGCTCTACCGCCTCATGATGCTGAGGATCAAACGTCTCACCGACAGGTTCAATTGGTTGCAGCCCGAATTGCTCTAAGGTGTTCATCAACTGCTCGTAGACCATTTGCACGCCTGAAATCATCTCAGCCGCCGACTCATCAGTTGATGCCTGGAGGGCTAATTGAAAGTGATCCAGGATAGGTATAAGCTGGCTAAGCAGACTTTCATGAGCATACTGCATCTGTTGGGCCTGTTGCTGGGCGACCCGACGCTTATAGTTTCTCAGCTCGGCCGCGGCCCGCAGATACAAGTCGTGCTCTTTGTCATATTCCTGGCGTAGCTGCTGGAGTTGCTGGTGGAGGTCCTCGCCGGTCGGCTCCGCCTGGGTGCTGGCCTCATTTTCGGTCGCCTGCTGGTCAGGGATCTCTTCTTCCGAGGCATCTAACTCGCCGCCCGGAGGCAGTTTTTGCGTTTCTTCGCCGTCCAGCGATAACTTCTCTTCATCCTGATTGTCACTCATAGATATCAATTCTCTCCTAATGCGTACGTCAGCCGTCGGCTGGTCAAAAGACGCAGGAATTAGTATGAAGCTGCGAGGGCACAGTTAACGGAACCCTACCGTCTGGACTGATACAGCCGGGTAAAAGGGTCTGAGTTCGGACCGACGATAGCCCGATTAGGCCTCGCCACTGAGCAAGTAGTCGGCTTGATCAGCCACACAGGCTACCGCTGACATTACCTGAGCATAGGCTATCCGCATGGGCCCTACTACTCCCACAGTGCAACTGGGCCGGTCCTGGGGCGGCCAGTCCCCGAACCGCTTGGCCACCAGACTGCAATCGGTCAACGCCGGGTTGCCGTGCTCAGAGCCAATTAGCACCGTAACTTCCGATGGCCCAGTAGCCTGCAATAACTGGCGGACAGCCGCTTCTTCGTCTAGAATTTGCATCAGCGCGCGTAGCCGCCGCTCATCGCAGAGTTCGGGATAGTTAAGGATGTGAGCTGTCCCGTCTACATAGACGGGTCCCTGCCGACTGCTGGTTATCTGGGCTGCCACGGATCGAATGACCGACGGCGGGACAGGGATGCCTTCGCCGGCCAGCAGTTGCTCCAACTTGCTTGCATCAGTCGCCTGTCTTCCCCGTACATGCTTGACCAGCGCCCGGTCCAGTTGCCGAATCTGCTGGCCAGTTAAGGCTTGCGATGATCGTAATACCAGCTCCTGACTGGAACCGTCGGAGTAGGTGTAGCTGATGCGAATGGTGTGTGCGCTGACCGGCGTGGCATGTATTTCGGTAACATCGGCCGGAATGCCACTAACTGCGGCACTGAGAGCCGGCTGCCGGGTTAGCTGAGATAGTACTTTTGTCGTGATCCGCAGTACCGTGTCCATATCGGTATCAATCCGGCGGTATTGGCGGTGAACCCAACTTGATTGTCGCAGCGGAGGTAAAGCCGTTGTCTCCAGCTTGCTGATATGGAAGCGGTAACCCTTTTGGGTGGGAATGCGGCCCGCGGAGGTATGGGGCTGAGTCAAATAGCCTTGGTCGGCCAACTCGGCCATCTCATAGCGAATGGTGGCCGTGCTGGCCTCCACCCCATACTTATTATGGACAGTCTTGGATCCTACCGGAGCTCCACTGGCTATATGCTCCTCTACGACGGCCGCCAGGATTCGGCGTTGACGGGCAGTTAACTCGTCGCCAGGATATTTGGTCATCAAGCTTTACTCCTGCACTGTTGCTACGGATTACAATATGAGAATATCACCACCGGCGTCTGTTGTCAAGATGAGAGTCTGCTAACTGCCCAGGAAGGACATTTACAAGAACCTGGGAACTATTGTTGGATTGGCTATGACCATTGAACAGTTTCAGCAGCTTATTGAGCGTATTTTATGTGGTTTACCGAGGAGGTAGGGGAGTTGGCCTCAGCGTTGCTGAGGGGAGACCCGGAGCAGGTGGGTGAAGAATTCGGCGATGTGCTGGCCTGGCTATGTACGTTGGCCTCTATTGCCGGGATAGATCTGGAGCAGGTTGCAGTGGATAAGTATGCCCAAGGCTGTCCCAAGTGTCATCACATTCCCTGTCAGTGTCCCGAGCCGCGTAGCGGTTAGTCCCCCGCGAAACTCTCGCTCCAACCACTGGAGTATAGTGGGAGTGGAACCTGGTGAGGGCATCTGAGAGAACCACGGTAACTATACATTTGAACGGTGGTCTGATATGATACTGACTGGAGGTGGCACAGATGAAGCGAGTAATTGCGGTGTTCATTATCGGTGGGCTGCTGGTTATGATGGGGGTTGGTTGCCGCTCGTCCCAGCCATCCGTCTCACAACTACCACCGCCTCTGCAGCCAGCTCCTGAGCCGACGCTGGCAGAGAAGAAGGTATTGCTGGTGGCGGCGCCCGAGAAGTTCCGGGACGAGGAGCTGGCCCAACCCAGGCAGATTTTGACCCGTGCTGGGGCCCAGGTTAGCATAGCCTCCCTGCGTACCGGCTCCATTACTGGCACTGGCGGGTTAAGCGTCCAGGCAGAACTTACTGTGGATCAGATCACGGTAGACGACTATGACGCGGTGGTCTTTGTGGGGGGCCCCGGTATGATCCAGTATCTGGATAATACCAAGTTGATTGACCTGGCCAAGAAATTTCATCAGGCCAACAAGCTAATAGCAGCCATCTGTGTCGCGCCGGTAATTCTGGCCAATGCCGGGCTGCTGAAGGGAAGGACAGCTACTGTGTGGGAAGGCAAGCGGGCTGTCCTGGAAACTAAAGGTGCTGACTATGTAGATGAGCCGGTAGTAGTAGCTGACAAGGTCATTACTGCCAATGGCCCGGTAGCAGCTCAAGAATTCGGCCAAGCTATTGTCAAAGCCCTGGCTGCTCGGTAACGAACGGGTACGGTGTAGTAATTGATGAACACACTCCCCAAAAATGTACTACTAATAGTGCTTATTGCCGGTGTAGCTGCTGCGGCCTGGGTCGGATGGCTGCGCATCTGCGCTGAGCAGGCTAATGATACCGTGGCCGTCGCCGTTGACTATGCTGATGTGGCTCGGGCGGCCAGCCTGGTGGGAAGAACTCCTCAGGACTTCCTGACCCAACTAAAGGCCACCGGCATCACTCACGTGGCTATCACCGAGGTAAGCCTGGCCGAACTGGCCGAGACCAACAGATTGCTCAGTGCCACCAAAGCCAGCATTGTTCCGGTAATGTCGCTGTCGCCCTCCGCCCGGAAGCGGATAATCCAGCAGACAGAGGCTAAGCTGCCCTCCGCCTATCCGCATAGCTATGAGAGGTACATCAAACTCCGCCGCATTGCCCCCCAACTGGGGGAGTTAGGCCTGGGATATGATGAGGCCGTAGAAACGGTCAAGGCAGCGGGTCTTAAAATCATCGCTCGTCCGCGGCCAGATTGGGTGAATACACCCGAGGCGGTGGATGCTGCGCTGGAAGCGGCCCAGGATATTGGGGCTGATGCCGTGGTATTTGCTGGTACTCAAGTGCTGGGTCACCAGAGCTTGCTGGAGTATGTGGCTACCAGAATGCGAGCCTTGGGGCTGCAATTTGGCTACATTGAACTGGCCGCTCAGGACGGGGAGAATGTGCTGGCCCGCCACCTAAATTACCAGCTTATTCGCACCCATAGCATCAGCGAAGCTGAGCTACTTGGCCTCAGCCCTCAGCGGGCCATTGACCGCTTTAGCTTAGCGGTACGCGAGCGCAAGGTGCGGTTGTGTTATGTACACTTGTTTTTCAATCAAGGTGACCCCCTCAGTGCCAATGTTGACTATCTGCGCAGGCTCACCGACCGCGTGCGTGCTGACGGCTTCCGGCTGGGCACTGCCCGGCCCTTTGCTCCTGTCAAACTCCCGGGCTGGGCCCTACCGCTGATATTTGCTGGCATTGGGGCCGCCTTTATGTGGCTAATTCAGCCCATCGCCGGCCTGTCCCCGATCGGTTTCTGGATTATTACCGCCTTGATATTCGCCGATGCGGCGGTGGAAGGCCTGGTCGGCTGGAATATATCGCGCCAGCTCGGTGCTCTATTCGCTGCTCTTATTTTCCCCATCTGGGGGCTGCTGACCACCCACCTGCGGTCGCGGCCGACACCCCGGCCGGTGGTCAGTGGGGTAATAACGTTCCTGCGCATTTCGGCAATCTCAGCGGCGGGCGGGCTGCTGATAGCCGGATGCTTGACTGATACATCCTACCTGATCAATATCCAGCAGTTTCGGGGAGTAAAGCTCTCGGCACTGCTGCCGCTGCTGCTTGTAGCAGCCCTCTTCGCGGCGCGGTCAATGCGCCGCTACTGGGAAGTGCACACTGAATTGGGAGAGGGTAAAGCCGAAGGGTCAGCTCTGCGGGCGGGATTGGGCCAGGCACTGGATTATGCAGTGCGCTACTGGCATGCCCTGGCAATTGTGCTGGGGTTGGCTGCGGTAGCTTTGTTGCTGCTGCGTTCCGGCAATGAACCGGGCATAGGTGTCTCGGGGCTGGAGATAAAAGTGCGCTGCTTGCTGGACCGACTCCTCCTGGTCAGGCCGCGCAGCAAGGAAATCTTCTTCGCTCATCCGGTGATGATTCTATCGCTCATACTACTGGCCCGGGGGGTGCGCCGGGGACTATGGGTGGGATTGACGCTGGGAGCGATTGGCCAGGTCTCCATTGTCAATACTTTCTGCCATCTCCATACTCCCCTGGTAGTCTCCCTGTTG
>JALGTV010000158.1 GCA_029821215.1 Candidatus Zipacnadia bacterium
CAGTGGATCAAGTGTGGGGCCGCAGATTGCTTTGACTTTGGCCTGGTCCCGAAAGCTGGTATAGACCCCCACGCGTATGGGGGGTATGACTTCACTGCCGCCTTCTGAGGGTAGTGGAGAGTAGAGAGGATGGGGGAAGAGGCAGAGGAGGCCCTCTGCCTCTTCCCCCGATTGAGTAATCGCCTATCCTTAAGCAGAGCTGCACCCTCGGGGAGGAGAGTTCTCTCCTTCGGCAGACTCAGGACGGTGAGCTTGCCGAACCGTAATCCCGCCCAACTAAGGTGCGCAGGTTGAGACTTCGGCGAGATCAGTCAAGCCGAACCTGCACTATGTGGTTATGGTGCACATATCGAGGCAAATGGGGCAAATTGTCGCCGACGCGCTTTATCCGCCTGTCAGAATACCGACCAAATGAGCGATTTCACCCCCCTAATCCTATCTTTTTGTACAAGTTATCCCCGCAAAACATTGACAACACAGAGGCACAAATTAGATTCTCCGACACGTTGCTATCCGCTATGGCGACGGCGCGTGGTTAAAGGATGCATTACAATAAGAATTGCCCAGAGTTTTTGGTGGGGAGAAGTTGTGGTGGTACTATTAGTGGTGGTACTATTATTAGGAGGAAAGAAAGTGAAGGCGACAGCCGGCAATGTGGCAACTGTGAACCCAGTCGAGATAGATGATGTTCTGGTGAATCCAGGGATGGGGTGGGAGACGTTAGCTGATATGGGTAGCGACTCCACAGACTATAGCATGTCAATCCGATTTGATAAAGTGGAGAACTATCCGGACTCGTCTATACATTATGCACGGTGGTATTGGGATGTGATTGAGCCGCAGCCGGGCTCAATAAAGTTCGACATAGTGGACCAGGCAATGGCTGAAGCCCAGGAGCGCGGCCAGACTCTGGCATTCCGTATAGCGCCGGTCAATGGGTCAGCACCCCAATGGTTACGAGATAAAGGCTGTAGCGGCGAAGAAGAGCCGTGGGCCGGTTGCCCCAGGCATTACTGGTGGCCCAATTATGGAGACCCCATCTTTCTGGAGGAGTTGGAGAAACTAGCCAAAGCCTTGGGGGAACGCTACGACGGACATCCAGCCATAGACTCGGTAGACATCGGCTCAGTAGGCCATTGGGGCGAGTGGTTCACAGTGCCTATGCCACTGCCACCATTTGTCGTCAAAAAGCAGATAGTGGATATATGGCGGGAAGCCTTCCCCAACACGCTGCTATTGATAGGCATTGAAGGTGGTGTGGATGTGATGGAGTACGCCATCTCCCGAGGCTGCGGCTGGCGGGGCGACTGTCTTGGTCATTGGACCCACACTGGCCCAAAGGGGTTTAGGTATTTTGAACGAGTGGAAGAAGCTCACGCTACAGAAGCCTGGAAACACGTACCGGTGCATCTTGAGGTATGCCATACTATGCAGGGGTGGATAGACATGGGCCCGGGCTCAGGCCATCAGGAGGGGGAATATCCAGACCCAAACTACATCTTTGCACAGGCCCTCAAGTTGCACGTCTCGGTGCTCAATGGGAAGTGGCCGGTCTGGAAAGACAAAACAGCAGTGCCCGAAGGGTGGTGGCCGATTGTAAATGATTTCTCCCGCAAAATGGGCTACCGCCTGGTGCTTCGCCAGCTTAGGCATCCCCGCACCGTCTCGCCTGGGGGAAAGTTCCGAGTAGAGATGAAGTGGGAAAACATTGGGGTGGCTCCTTGCTATAAGTATTATCCACTATCACTGCAACTGCAATCCCAAAGTGGTGAGGTGGTGTGGCAAGGTGAAAGCAAGACGGTAGACCTAAGGACCTGGTTGCCAGGAAGCTATCGCCTACAGGAAGACTTTCAGTTCCCCGAAGCGCTTACACCAGGAGTTTACCAGTTGCGTTTGGCCTTTTTAGGCTATGATAGCAAACCCTGCCTTAAACTGGCAATCGCGGGGCGTGCTACTGATGGTTGGTATCCAATAAGCGAGGTAAAGGTGATTAAGCCCTAGTAATTATGAGCCGATGAGTTGTGGCTCGTTGCGGTTGGTGAAGAGACACTGGCCGCGGTGGCAGTGGATAGCGCCGGAATGGGAATTTGGTCAGGGATGGGTATTGACGGGGCTTACTTTCCACTGATGAATGAGGTAATGGCCCGAATCGCGCCGGTTGAGGAGATATATGGGCACGGGAGTTTCGTTGACAACCAGGTGCGATGTTATCCTAAGTATCTGCGCTTTGTGGTCCGCTAACTCGGCAAGCAAATTGTCGTGACAGCCTTCAATTATTCATCCACAGAACGAGTCCACGCAAGGTTCACCAGCGACTTGTTTGTGGGCAAAGTCCTCCAGCAACCGGGAATTCTGGCCGACTTGCCAGGAGGAAGGTTAACCGGGAAGATCATCCGGGCAGTCATCGAACCGCGCGGAGTACTGCAGGTAGGTGGTTCTAGAGTAGTTTGTGGTGCGTTCCTGCAACCGCCTGCTGCAGGTGCTACCCATCGAGTGCTGCTTTGTGGACGAGGATGCCTCGTTGATTCAGCCCGACTATTTCATCTACTTCATGCCCCCACCTAGGACCTGGCTCAAGCCCCGCCGCAGGTTCGGCCCAACCATCACCACCTATGAGCAATGGCAGACAGCCGGATACGACGAACACAGTATCCTCACGCCAGCCAGCCCCTTCCCGTGAGTCCCCGTTCCAAGAAGAGCTACCTACCTACGACGAAGACGATATTGACATCCCCGCCTTCCTCCGCCGGCGGTAGTTGCTAATAGCAATGGTTAATTGTTCCGAGGATCGCCAGCGGGGCGTCTCGCCCAGTTACGGTTTAATAGACGCCGATAAACCTCTTGTACCTGCTGGGCCACCCGATCAGCGTCAAACTGTTCCCGCGCCCGCCTCAGTCCCGCCTGTCCCATTTGCTTCGCACCCAGCGGATCAGAGAGCATTTCTTCTATAGCCTCGGCCAAGACCGTCGGGCTATTAGATGGCACCAGTAGTCCGGTTTGGCCATCAACTATAATCTCGGGCACGCCCCCGGAATTAGTCCCAATGACCGGTTTGCCGGTGGCCATCGCTTCTACTATCACTCGTCCGAACGGCTCATTCACCGACGGCAGCACGAATATGTCGCACAGCCGCAGCAGCTCCGGTATATCCTCGCGGTAGCCGGTCCAAATTACCCGGTCCGCCACCCGCAGGTCAACGGCCAGGTCTTTGAGTTCGCCCTCATAGCTATTCTCCCAGAATGCCACTTCACCCACTATCATCAGCTTAGCATGAGGGCGGTTCCGGGCGACCATACTGAACGCTTCCAGCAGGGTTTTATGGCCTTTCCAGGGAGTGAGTCGGCCCACCATACACAGTAGCTCATCCGCGGCGTCCAGGCCCAGTTCTGCCCGCAACTGCAGGTCAGGCTCACCCGGGGTGAACAACTCCAGAGGTACGCCATTGGGGATATGCGTCACTTGAACGGGCAGGTCACTGAACTGCTCGGCCACGGCTGAGGATATGGCGATAATGTGGGGCCGCAGAGTTACTGCTGCCCGCCGCAACAGCCCCAAACCTTCATCCTCAGCCAAGATGTCCCGCACGTGCCAAACCAGTGGCTTGCGGGCCAATTTCGCAGCCAGGCCACCCACCAGATGACATTTTAGTGAATTGGTGTGGACCAGGTCGGCCCCCACCTTGACCAGGGCGCGCCAGACAGAAAAAACCGGCCCACATGATGCCAACATATCAACGACATTGTGCAACACTCCACCGCCCAGGTCCTGGCGCTTTTTCTCCAACAGGTGAGTGGGTCTGAACACTGTTAGACGGCGGGCATCCGCCCAAACCTCGTCTGTCACCCACTTAGCATTCTGACTGTGCAGCAGTACCGGTGTAAAGTCTGCCTGATCCAGGCGGGCCGCCAGCTCAGTGAGGCTCTTTTCGGCGCCCCCTATATCCACCGCATGGTCCACAAAGGCTATCCGATACTGGGAACCGGTTGCTGTCACTTAGTTCTCCCATCAACATTATGATAGGGGCATTCCTCGCCCGATTCTAATCGCGGCGAGGACGCCGCCCCTACGGTATTGACCGTAATCGTTTGTCATGAGCGCAGATTTAACTCACATAAGGCCGATTGGAACCGCTGGGCCACGTGGTCCCAGGTAAAATTCTCCAACACCCGCTGCCGTCCCTCCCCAGTCGCGCTGCCAGCCCAGTATCAGATAATAGACGGGTGGCCGCCGCAGCAATTTCGTCTACACTTTCCGGGTCCACCAGCAGCCCACTGACTCCCTCTTCTATTGCATCTTCCGTTCCTCCGGTACGACCACCGATTACCGGTGTTTGGGCCAGGTTGGCTTCCAGAT
>JALGTV010000159.1 GCA_029821215.1 Candidatus Zipacnadia bacterium
AAGGTTCGGCAACTGTACTGGAGACGACCATCAGGATAAATCAGCCGCGGGGCGATTGCCCCCGCCCGCGGATGCTGGTGAGCGAATTTCAGCAGTGCCGGCAGTGCTCCGGGCTTGATGATAATATCAGGATTAAGCAGTAATCGGTAGGGGGCGCGACTGCCGCGTAGCGCCTGATTGTTAGCCGCTGCATATCCGATATTCTCCTCATTAGCAATCAGCTCAACCTGCGGATAATTATTCGTCACCATTTCCGCGCTGCCGTCGCCCGAGCCGTTGTCCACCACAATTACCTGTAATTGCAAGTCGGCAGCGTGGGCGGCCAGACTATCCAGACACCGCCGTAGCGCCTCGCGGGTACGCCAGTTGACAATACATACCGATATATCAGGTGGGGTCATGGTTGCCAATCTCTGACTGACCGCTCTGGCCCAGATATTTCCTAATTCGCCGTCCCCAAGGGTAATGGCACTAATAACATATATATTGGCCTCTGCTTCCTCAAAGAAGGAGTAGGGACATAATTGCCGAATCTATAACAATGGTTAGCACCTAAAATGGCTACAAGGAGGCGGTTACAATGGTTCGCACCGGCGAGTGGTTGTCCGAGGCCTGGGAAGTCTTCAAGCAGGATACATGGATGCACATTTTGCTGGCGCTGATAGTGGGGGTCGGCGGCAGTGTTACCGGAGGTATTCTTTACGGGCCACTGATGTGTGGGTACTACTATGTAGTATTGAACAAGTTGCGAAACCCGTCATATTCCCCGGAACTCAACGACTTGGGAAAGGGATTTGACGTATTCCTGCATGCTCTGGTAGCGTCGTTGATAATCGGGGTATTCGTGAATGTCGGTGCATCGGCCTGCTTTGTGGGCTCCATCGTTGTCGCGGCTTTCCTTGTCTTTGCCTACCCACTCATTATGGATAAGAAGATGGACTTCTGGCCAGCAATTGAGACCAGCTTTAATAAAGCCAAGGACAACTGGTTGGGCTTTAGTCTGTTTATGCTGGCGTTGCTGGGTATCAACTTGGCCGGCGCACTATTATGTGGCCTGGGCCTCCTGGTTACCGGTCCCTTGACATTTATCGCTACTGCCATTGCCTATCGGGATAACTTCCTGACACAGACACAGGTGCCCGATATTCCCGAAGCTCCGAACGTTTAGGTTAACTGTTCGCAGTGGACGGTGTAATGAGCGTAAGGGCAGCCGGCAACTCACCGATAATCCCTGAGTGCTGGTCGGCCTGCTGAGCGCTTCGGGCAATGGGGTTGTAAATGACCAGGCGGCGCATGTGCTTGAGGGGTGAGAGGGTCTAAGTAAGAAAAGCCAGCGATAGGTAAAAATAGGCAACTGGCATAGCAAATAGCAGGCCGTCAAAGCGATCCAGGACCCCGCCATGGGGGCCAAAGATATTGCCGAAGTCGTCCAGATTCAGGTCGCGTTTTATGGTGGACTTAGCCAAATCGCCCAACTGAGAGAATATCCCCAGCAGCATCCCTAACGCCAGGCTATGCTGCCACGGCAACTGTAGCCACCAGCCTATCAACAGGGTGGTGCCTACGCAACCCAGAAAACCTGCTACCGCTCCTTCTACCGTCTTGCGGGGGCTGAGGATAGGGGTGAGCAGTCGCTGTCCCCAGGCGGAACCAATGGCAAAGGCGAAAGTATCCAGCAGCCACACAGGGAGTATGACCAACAGCAGGGCTCCGGTGCGCTGGGCCATGAGTCCGGCTGGTACCCCCATAGCATCCGGCAAATTGATATGACACAGTCTAATAAAGAAGGTCATTAATAGGCCTATGTAGACCACACCGAATATAGTTACGGCGGAGCTAACAGTAGCACCCTCGTAACTGGATGCATCGGTCTGTTTGAGCATGGTAATGGCCGTGGCACCAAACAATACCAGTATCATCAGGTAAGGCTGGTGGTCCGCAGGGGCAAAGGTAGCGACCGCCAGCAATGAAACAGCGCCAATAAATCCTACCCCGACTTGAGGTCGCAAGCCACGGGTGAAGGTAGCCGAATAATACTCGCTGAGGGCTACTATGGTGATGAACGCAGTCACTATCAGCAGCCACCAACCTCCCTGGTAGGCGCAGATGAGGATTATGGGTATATGGGTATGCCGATGACAGCTAAAACCGCTCGGGCCAACAGCTCGCGTAGTACTTGCACCATTCTCACCTCGGTGTAGTTGAAGGCTGGCGACTACTTCGGCTTATGATGTAGAATACACCATGGCCACTATTAAATCCTTCCTGGTAGGCTTAATGATAATGGTGATAGGGAAGGTCCGCAGGAGCCGGACGGAGAATAAGTACCCCAGACAATTGATTTCAAGCAGGAGCGCGATATGAGATGTTAGCAAAGAATGGCAAGGATACCATCGTAGTCGGGGGAGGAGTAGCTGGCTGCACAGCCGCCCTGTATGCAAAACGTTATAACCTGGACGTACTATTGCTGGAGAAGACTGCGCCCGGCGGCCAAGTAGCGACTGCGGCCCGTATTGAAAACTATCCGGGTTTCCCTGATGGTATCAGTGGCCCAGAGTTAGCGGAGCGGATCCGCCAACAGGCCGAGAATTACGGTGTGCCCCCGCAATTGGCGGAGGTGACCGGGCTGGAAGCCCATGGAGATGATTGGTTGCTGCATACCAGTCAAGGGGATTATGTGGCCGCCACCATAATTATTGCCGCTGGTGCCCACCCCCGTAGTTTGGAGGTTCCGGGCGAGGAGGAATTGCGTGGCGCCGGGGTGTCTTACTGCGCCACCTGTGACGGCTTTTTCTTCAAGGACGAGACAGTGGCGGTGGTCGGTGGTGGTGATGCGGCAATAGAAGAGGCCCTGTATCTCTCGCAGCTTGCAGCCCGCATCTACGTAATACATCGCCGCGATGAACTACGGGCCCAGCCTTACCTTCAACAGCAAGCCTTTGACCAACCCAATATCCAGTTCATATGGGATAGCGTCGTCACCCGCATAATCGGAGATGAACAGGTACAGGCTCTTGAGCTGCACAATAAAGTATCGGGAGAAGATAGTCGCCTGGAGGTCCAAGGAGTGTTTATCGCTATAGGCTATGTGCCGGCCACGAAGTGGCTGGGTGAGCTGTTGGAACTGCGGAACGGATTTATAGTCACTGACCAGCTTATGCGGACGAGTCAGCCAGGTATCTTCGCGGCGGGCGATGTCCGCGACACTCCACTGCGGCAGATCACTACGGCGGTTGGCGACGCTACCATTGCTGCCCGTTCGGCGCATCGTCACATCATAGGATGACAAGGATAAACTGATGAGGTCTTCGGTCAACCACTATGGAGCAGACAATGATAATAATGACATACTGTGCTGGAGGGTATGGTCAGCGGCCCGCAAGCCGGCAGTCGCCATTGTGGTGGCTATCTTTGTACTGGGGCTGGTAATAGCCGTACATATCGCTTATCGCAATGCCATTTATCCGGTAATGACGTTTGTGGTTTTGGCCGGGGCAGTATGCCCTTACTATCTGCCCACCCGGTTCACCGTGGATCAGGAAGGGATTACGGTCAGCAGCCTGCTGGGCAAGCGCAAGAAGCTGTGGAGGAACCTGAGAGCATATTTCCCCGACGGAGATGGAGGGGTACTGGTTAGTCCCTTAGTCCGCCGCAGCCTGCTGTCAATGGCGCGGGGAATATACCTGCCTTATGCGAATAATCGCGACCGATTGCTTGATTATCTGCGCCAACATTTGCCCCCGGGTCAGGTGAAAGAGCAAGAGTGAGTGCAGAAGAAAGCAGCCAGCAGAATAGGCAGCGTCAAGTGCTGGCCAAGGTGGCCCAGTTGCTTATTAGCCGCCGGTTGACGGCGCCGGCCCTTTTTATTCTGGAGAGTACCAAGCCCCTCAGCTTCTTAGCATCTCAGGCGCTGATATTCTTTCAGCCTTTTGTCCAGACATTCCTCTCGGCGAAGGATTATGAGGTTTTTGCTGCCGCTATAGAGGATCGCGACAATATTGAGTGGATGATGCAACAACTGGAAGCAGCCGAAGAGCGCCAGGGGGGATGGTGGCGCGCCTCCACCACTGATGATAAGGACCCGCAATGAAGCTGACTGACCCCCACGTCATCTTAGCCACCGATTGCGGCTCTACCACTACCAAGGCCATTCTTATTGAGAAGACAGATGGAGAATATCGCCTGCGCACCCGGGGCGAAGCCCCTACGACCGTGGAAGCCCCAATTGAGAATGTCACGGTAGGGGTGCGCAATGCGATAACCGAGGTGGAGGAACTATCCGGACGGCGCTTGCTAAACCCGGAGGGCCAAATTATCCGCCCCGCTACTGGCCAGCAAGGGACTGACATATACCTGTCAACCAGCTCAGCGGGGGGCGGACTGCAAGTTATGGTAGTGGGGTTGGTACGGCGCATGACCGCCGAAAGCGCCCAGCGCGCGGCATTGGGTGCCGGCGCAATTGTTATGGATGTGTTGGCTCTGGATGACGGCCGCCTGCCCCACCAGCGCATTGAGCGGATGCGGGAACTGCGGCCGGATATGATGCTGATTTCGGGTGGGGTGGATGGGGGAGAGCAGCGGCGGGTGGTAGAAATGGCCGAATTGGTAGCTGCGGCTCGCCCGCAAGCTCGACTGGGAGCCAGGTTTGAGCTGCCGGTTATTTACGCTGGTAATATTGAGGCTCGATCGCAAATAGAGCAGATTCTGGCTGGGCGGACAACATTGACGATAGTAGAGAACCTACGGCCCACCCTGGAACAGGAGAATTTGGGGCCGGCGCGGGCTATGATCCAGGAGGAATTCCTTCACCATGTCATGGCCCACGCCCCCGGCTACAATGACTTAATGGAGTGGGTTGATGGCGACATTATGCCCACCCCAGGCGCCGTAGGCTCCATTATGCGCGACATCGCCCACCAGGAAAACATCAACATCGTCGGGGTAGATATCGGCGGGGCCACTACCGACATATTTAGCGTCTTTGACGGTGTGTTCAATCGGACAGTGAGTGCCAATCTGGGGATGAGCTATTCGGTGTCTAACGTGGTGGCCGAGGCTGGTCTGGACAATGTGCTTCGTTGGGTGAGCCACGAAGTGGAGCAGGGTAGTATAGCCGACCGTATCCGCAATAAGATGATTCGGCCCACGACCATACCCCAGTGGATAGAGGGGCTACGGATGGAGCAAGCTCTGGCCCGTGAGGCGCTGCGCCTGGCCTTTCAGCAGCACAAACTGCTGGCTACGGGCTTAAAAGGCATTCAACAAGAGCGCGATATTGCCCAGGCTTTCGCCCAGGTGCAGGCAGGCGAGGAGACGCTGGTAGATCTGATGGAGTTGGATCTGCTGGTCGGCTCGGGCGGGGTACTTTCGCATGCCCCCCGTCGGGTCCAGGCGGCGATGATGCTTATTGACGCTTTCCAGCCGCAAGGCGTCACCCGGCTGGCAGTGGATAGCATATTTATGATGCCCCAGTTAGGCGTACTGTCGCAGGTGCATCCCCAAGCCGCCCGGCAGGTGTTCCAACGCGACTGCCTGATTCGACTGGGCACTTGCCTGGCCCCGGTCGGCTCCAGCCGGCCTGGAAGCCCCTGCCTACAACTGACTTTCAGTGACGTGAATGAAACTATATCAGTGCCGGCCGGGGAGCTGCAAGTTATTGAGTTGCCGGAAGGAGAAAGCCGCCCGGTAGTTATAGAACCCACCCGACGCTACGATGTGGGAGCGGGGCCAGGGCGGGCAATCAATACATCGGTAGACGGGGGCGTGGTCGGGCTGATTATTGATACTCGCGGGCGACCACTGCAGCTACCCACTGACAAGTCAGAGCGGCAGCAATTGCTGCGCGGTTGGGAGAAAGCTGTCAATCTGTATCCGGCTTAGTGATAACTGATGCCGATTACTCACGCCTACACTCCAGGATTAACCGTATCGGAGTCAGTAACGCTCCGCAAGACCCGGCGGTTGCCCTTGCCCGGGCAGATACATGTTGCCCCGGGACAGCCGGTGGC
>JALGTV010000160.1 GCA_029821215.1 Candidatus Zipacnadia bacterium
CTGGCGGCAATTCTGTTCCCGGTCTTCGCCCGGGCGAAGGCCAAGGCCCAGCAGACCAGTTGTCTGTCCAACCTCAAGCAATTGGCCTTAGGGGTCCTGATGTACGCCAGCGACTACAACGATACGTTCCCCAATGCAGACGCTGGGGGGGGGTACCCGCTTTATTGTACCGCCGCCGGCGTCTGGACCCATCTGATATGGGACTATGTGGAGAGTGAGGGCATTTACTGCTGCCCGGCAAAGAGCAATAACACCCCTGTGGGGAATGAACCTGGGCTGTGTGGGTATGCGGCCAATGGGGTAGTCTTTTGTTACGTCCCCAATGGCGCCACGCCTTCCGGGGGCCGCGAGGCGGGTCTGGCAATGAACAGCCTCCCCAATCCCTCGCGTGTTACCATGCTGTATGACCGCTCGCCCTATGCCTGGGCGTGGCCGTGGAGTTGTGACAATTGTTCGGACACCCAGCTCCAGCCGGTCTGTGTCGATGTAAATACTTGGGATTGGGCCCGGCAGTGTGCCGACGAGAATGAGTGGTGGTTAGAGGATGTGGAGAGGGGCCCGCATAATGGCTATAATATGGCCTGGTGTGATGGCCACGCTTCGTTTCACAAATGGGTCACGTCGGGGGAGTTAGGGCTGACTCCAACTAACAGTCACGCCTCATTGCTCGCCGACCACTACCCAAGCTTCTAAGGGCCAGTGAGCCCGGCAGGAAACGTGTAACGGGCAGTAATAGGAGGCTAACCGCTCTTCGACAAGCTCAGAGTGGTGAGCAACGCCGAACCACAAAGCTGGTCTTGTGACTATCTTGCGGTCCAGCGATATATGTGACGGTGCCGCCATTACTGTATACCAGTGGCGGGGCAGCATTGAGACTGTTGCAAAACTCAAGTGTGCCTTTTGCAACAGCCTCTTGATGTTTGGGTATGGGGAAAGTATATTACGGATATTGACGCTGGATTAGCTGGACTTTAACAGTGAATAACGTTAAGGAGCGAGAGCCATGAAAACGATTGGCAGTAGAATAAACCTGTACGCAGGAGCTGGGCTATTACTGGTAGTATTACTGGGAGGGCCATGTCCAAGTGTTGAAGAAGAGGTTGAAGGTGTTGATCCTGAGGTGCAAGGCAACATCACCTTAGCCCGCGGCGGGCAGTCCGATTACACGATAGTAATTGACCGCCATTGCTCACCCTCGGAGCGCCACGGGGCCGAAGAGCTCCAGATGTTCCTGGAGCAGATTTGTGGGGCTAAGCTGCCCATCTCCCGGGTAAAGGTTACCGGGCCCAAGATAGTGGTGGGCAGGAGTAAAGCCCTGGACCACCTGCCAGTGGACATTGACTTTGGGGCCCTGGGCGACGAGGGTTTTGTCATCAAGACGGTCGGTCCCCATCTGGTATTGGCCGGCGGACCGGTGCGGGGAACAATGTATGCTTGCTACGAATTTCTGGACAAATATCTGGGCTGCCGCTGGTTCACCCCTGAGGTTAGTCATATTCCCCACCATGAAACGATTATACTACCTACCATTGATTACCAGAAGATACCTGCCCTGGAATATCGCGAGCCTTACTACTTTGAGGCCAGGGATGGTGACTGGGCGGCGCGGAACCGAATAAATGCCTTCAATGCTGATCTGGAGCAACAGCATGGAGGAAAGATACGCTACCTCTGGTGGGCGGCGGCACATACCTTCCACGGCCTGGTTAGCCCAGATAAGTACTTTAAGGAGCACCCTGAGTATTTCCCTCTGATTGATGGGAAGCGTACTTACCAAGGTGCACAGTTGTGCCTGACCAATTCTGAGGTAGTCAAAATTGCTACGGAAACTGTGCGGGACTGGCTACGCACAAATCCCCCGGTCGATATGGTCTCCGTCTCCCAAATGGACACTGGAGGATACTGCGAGTGCGAAAAGTGCCGGGCCTTAACCGAACGTGAGGACAGTTTGGCGGGGCCGGTTTTACACTTTGTCAACCAGATAGCGGACAATATTAAAGATGAGTTCCCCAATGTAGCAATTCACACGTTAGCTTATAGCGCAACCCGCAAGCCGCCCAAACACGTACGGCCGCGGCCCAACGTGATTGTGCAGCTATGCAACATTGAATGCTATGGACGTTCTCTGAGGACCTGGGATTCAGAGGCATATCGCCGCTACCGCGAAGATATTGCGGGTTGGTCAAAGATTTGTAACCGCTTATATGTCTGGGACTATGTGACCAACTTTAGCAACTACATTATACCTTTCGCCAACTTGTATAGCCTCCAGCCCAATATCAAGTTCTTCGTTGACCACAATGTCAAGGGGATATTTGCGCAGGGCGACACTTTCCGAGGTGGGGAATTTGCTGAGCTGCGTTCGTATATCCTGGCGAGATCTTTATGGAATCCTGACTGCGATTGGCGCAGGGAGATGGATGAGTTTCTGGCGGCCTATTACGGGGATGCCGCTGGCCCTATCCGCCACTATATTGATTTGCTGCACCAGAAGGTGCAAGAGGATAACATTCACAGTATTTTTGCGTCTCCAGAATATCTGCCTACTGAGATAATCAGGAGATTTGATGACTTGTTTGATGAAGCTGAGGCGGCTGTAGCTGACGACCCGGTACGGCTGCGGCGGGTGAAAAAAGAGCGACTATCAATTGAGTATCTCAAGATTAGCAGGCATATGGAGTTGCTGCCTGCTGTGCAGGAATATGAGGCGGCCGTGGAGGAGTTTGCGCGGGTAGCCAAGGACTGGGGCATTACGATGTTCAGTCAGGCGGGATACCTGGATAGGAAGCTCCAGCAGTGGCGCGAGGACGTGCAGGGTTACAAGGGAACCGCTACAATCTCTGAAAGTGAAATAGGTGTGTTACCGTTAGGGGTAGAGTGGCGATTTGCAACTGATTCCGATGATATCGGCACCGCTGAGAAGTGGTTTGCTAATGCCTTTAATGACAGTCAATGGGTGTTAGTGAGCAGTAAAGCCGGCACTGGAGGCTGGGGGCCTCAAGGCTTTCCCGGCTATACCGGCTTTGGATGGTACCGCCAAGCCGTTGGGGTTCCTGCTGAATGGGCCCGGTACAAGTTTGTCTACCTGTACTTTGGTGCGGTGGATGAAGATGCCTATATTTATCTGAATGGGGAGCCAGTCTATGAGCATAGCTGTGCCTCAACTGGTCTGGCCCCTGAGGTCATCTGGGAAACCCCCTTTGCTTTCGACGCTAAGTCTCACTTGAAGTTCGGCCAAGACAATCTCCTATCGGTGCGGGTTTATAATCGCGTGGCGATGGGTGGAATTTATTTGCCGGTTTATCTTATCGGTGCTGACCGCGCCCCGGAAGCTGGGATGATGAAAGCTTTGGTGGAGAAGAGCGGTCATTAGTACAGCGTGACACTTCTAAGCTACCGCAGGACAGGTATGGCCCCTCGGATGGTGTGGTGTCGCTGCGGTGGAGACTTCGCTTAAGAAGGTATTTGCTGAGCTTAGCAAGCTGTCCTCGCCGGTGCAGAAACAGATTAGCCTCTCGCTGGCGGCGAGTATTGGCGGTAATATCGGCGAGGCCTAACCGCTTAGCGAAAAGAACTATTCACATGAACTCCAATATATGGCTGCTAAAGCCTGCTAATGAATGGTACGAAGGTCTGCCTGTCGGCAACGGCAAGCTGGCTGGGATGATCATGGGTGGTGTGCTGGGTGAACACATGTGTCTGAATCACGAGTGGCTGGGGTGCTACGCGGGTGAGGACTGGCTTGCAGGCCCAAATG
Organism: Candidatus Zipacnadia bacterium; assembly: GCA_029821215.1. Classification (GTDB taxonomy): domain Bacteria; phylum Armatimonadota; class Zipacnadia; order Zipacnadales; family Zipacnadaceae; genus JALGTV01. The sequence continues at coordinate 3,758 of JALGTV010000160.1, forward strand.
GTGCAGATATGCCTCACATAAAATCATGATAGATTGATGCCAAAGCAAGCGAACTAATATTTCGCAGGCGGTTTTTACAACCTCGACTTCATGCAGTTTTCAGATATTGATAGGCAAGCTTTGGGCAATTTGGTTGGCCGAGGCGCCTTTTTGGTGCTCACTGATAATGTGTTTGACCAGTTCGAGAATAGCGCTTTGCCGCGC
>JALGTV010000161.1 GCA_029821215.1 Candidatus Zipacnadia bacterium
AACCAATCCGCCTGAGGCGGATAAAAAAATCCGCGTCCAGAATCAGACGCGGATGATAAATACTAACCACATTATAGATGCCGGTTTCTACCGGCTCTGACATACCACCATTGGAGAGAGAGAGAGAGAGTCATATAATTCTCATCCCACCATTTTAAGATTGTTAGCCGGACCACTGAGGCCCAATGGGCAATTGATTAACTCAACATTAGTTATTATAGCACAATTCTAAATTATTGCCAAGCGGTTTTTTGAATTTTTCAGCAATTTGTTTTATCAGCCGCCATCATTAGGTTGATGGGGCTTATGCCCGGCCAGCACATAAGGCAAAACCTACCCGCTTGTGAGGTACAATGCGCACCTTGCCTAACAGGCCCGAGGGTTTAGGCTCCTGCACCAGCAGGTTTTGCAGCGAATTGGCTATCCTAATCTCCAGTTCATTGGTGCCTGAGTTACACGTGGTCGTGATATCCCACTCAAATGGCTCCCAGGCCCGAGCGCCACAGCTTTGACCGTTGACTGTCACCTCGGCCAGGTCACCAGGCCTGTCCATTTGCAGATACAACTGGCAGGCTTTCTGGGCAGCAGTGAGCCGGAACTGCTGGCGGTAGGTGGCGAGGCCCGAATAATAGGGGTAGCCCTGCTGGTCCCGCCGGTCTTGATTTGCTCGGGCTGGGGGAGGAGTCGGGGCCGCCGCTGGCCAGCGACAGCAAACCGACCCACGATAATCACCGGGTCACGCAATGCCCCCGGCGCATACAGGTGGCCTTCGGTGATAATCTGCACCTGGTTGCGCCCCTCCTGGAGCAAGTCCTCCAGACTGGCCTCATAGATGTAATGGTCCAGATACTGCCCGGGGGTGAGTTCGGCCAGCGATTGGCCATTGACCAGGACAGTATAATTAATAATTGTTGACCGCTCCCACACCTTTTCTACTGCGAGGCCATCCAGTAGTAGTTTTGCCTCGGTGGGAATAATCTCAGCATCAAATGTCGCCGTAAAGATGCAGCGCTCGCGGAAGGTGTCGCGCCCTGTTACCTGATTATCCATCTGGTAATCCCAGTGCACCAGCGGCAGGGCATTGGGCTTGTCGGTCTTAAACTCCCAGGTGTCACCCAATTCAATTACCTTGGGCATATTCCGAACACCGGCAGAGACTATCCGCGGCTCGGTATGACTACCCACGGTTACACTGTACTGACCCGGCTCAGCAACTAAACCGACGGCCTCTTTATCAGTTACTTGAATTATGGGTAAGTCAGCGTCAATGATAGGTGTGCTGGGGCCCGGAAAATCCGGCTCAATACATAGAACTGTGCTGCCCGTGGGCGGTAGGCTAACCGGCACACTGAGGCCATTCTCGCTGCCCTTGGCTACATACACTGGCGTCACTTCGCCAGTCTCGGCATCCCAGAAGCTCACATCACCGGTGAATCCCACCGCCACAGTGCACTGGTGACTCTGCTCACGGCTGGTATTCTGGAGTAGCAGAAAATGATGGCCCGCGCGGATATAGTGAAGATGCACTACATCGGGCACTGGCTCGCCATCTGCATCAATTACGGTCACATCTGGGTCAATAGCTGCCCCCAGGGCCTCGCCCAAGGGAGCCAGCATTTCTTCATCGGGTGTCCCCGGCGGTGATCCGACCAGCAGCCCCCCTGCCCATTCCTCCAGGTTCTTCTTAGAAGTTACTGGGCGTCGCGCCTTGGCTACCTTCAGGCTACGGTCGTAGTCATCGCCAAACATCTCCCGGAAAATATCTGTAATAGCCTCATCTTCGCCATATTCGGCTGACTTGGTGGGCAGGCTACCCAGGGCAATGATTTTCCCACCTTCGGCCACATAGTTGCGTAGTGCCTCGCCTGTTTGGCGACTGACAGTAGTGACAGCCGGCATTACCAGTATTTTGAAGCGCTCGGCTACCTCGCCGTCGGGCTTCTTAATGCCAATGGTCCCATCGGTGAAATCAGCCGCCTGGAGCATCTCTTCGCTGACGAAATCATAATCATAGTTGAGCTTTAGCAACAGTCGGGTCAGTTGATTGAAGCTATCGGTGAGCTGCTCAGCAATTTCGCTACCGGCCGGGTCCATCTCTGCCCACATTGACTTGTTGGAATACAAGAAGGCCACGTCAGCCCGGTGCTGACCATCACGAAACAGCATACACAGCCGGCCGGTATAATCAGCCAGCAGCCGATAATACGACCAGAAGGGGGACTGATAGAATTCACCGGGCGGACACTCCCACTTGCGGAAGCCCTGAATAGAATAATAAAAGGCATGCGGCTCTAATAAGTTGATGCCGAGGGCAATAATGAAGTCAGACATCCACTTTAGATTGCGCAAATCAATTGCCCACTGGGAACCCAGGCCAAAGGCTTCGCACATTACCACCGGCTTGCCCAACAGATGAGCCGCCGAGGAAGCAAACTTACAGGCGGCGACATTGTTGGCTGGATAGGCTCCCTCGTCGGTGGGCCAGGTACCCTCACCCAGGTAATCACAGCCGCCCCAGTGCAGATACTGAGCGGCTTGGAAGAAATCGCCATGACAGCGCGTCCCTGGCATTAGCTCCCCTTCGCAGTTCAGATGCCCTATAGAGTTGAGTTTAACTGAATCGCAGTAATCGTAGATCTGCTTCATATAGTTCTTGGCGAACAGCTCAGTAACCGTGGCCCAGTAGTCACACCTGATCTTGGCAGTCTGGGGGCCCATGTCTCGGAATAGTGCCGGCAGCACCGGCAGCAAAGGATAGCCGGATTGCCATTCAAACTCACCCGGCAGTCGCGGCGTCCACGGTGCAGCGTCATCACGTTGTGGCATCATGCTGGGTTCATCAGTGAAAATGCCATCCACCGTTGCCCCAAATTCTTCGGAGAAGCGCTGGGTGTATTCCTTGTGCGTTAGTTCAATAAAACGAGCAATGGCTTGCGGATTGAGCGTATCCACATAATCACCAAAGAAGACGGTACCACCTGGGTGCCATATTCGCGAGAATACGTAGACGCGAAAATCCTGGGGAGCTACCCATTCCAATGTGTCGCCCTTGATAAAATCCGCCAAATTTACAGCACTTTCAGGAAAACCTATCGGTTCATCCTGCTCAACCGGCACGCCGATGGCAGCGATAAGCTCATCGCCTACTTGCAAGGTTTGCTGCACCTTCCCCCGCCTGACATTAAACTCGTCGCTGATGACTACACCAGACTGTCGGTACTCGGGGTGCCCTTCATAGACTTTCGCATCAGCGGGGCCGCTGGGCCAGTTGTTCTCATCATACAGATAGGCCTTCATTCCCAGGTTCTTCGCCTCATCAATGGCCGCGGCACATTGGTCCATCCATTCTTCTGACAGATACGGGGTAATCAGTCCGTGGCGGGCATGGAGGATGAATCCACCTACTCCGTGCTTATTCATCTCCCGCACCTGCCAGCGGGTCTCCGCCTCGTTCAGCTCATGATTGAGAAACCAAAACGGCGCAAAGCGAAACCGATTGGCGGGATTAGAAAACTCTCTCTTCAGACTGTCCAGATTCATTTGCTACTCTCCTCGCAGGAGACTGTTGTAGGAATCAGGTCGTATTATAGCAGGGGGGGGGAGTAGAAGTCAAGGTCAAGGAGGAAATATGCTAGAATTGGAGTAAATAGTGGCAGCAGAACCATTCACGGGAGTGATCGCAGCTATGCGAGGCCAACACAGCAAAACCAAGTTCAATCTTACCAGCTGATTGGCAACCGGCAAGTTCAAAACGGCTAAGCATATCCTCGTGCTCTAAGGGCTGACTTCGTCAACGGTCTCTTCCAGAGATGCCAAATGTGGCAGTAAATCAACTACGCAGCAAATGCACTACAAGTAGTTCACGCGGCCATCTTGGACTCTTTGCTGCACCGCTTCAGTGGTGATCTTGCCATCGGCGCCCAGCTCAGCCATAGGATGGAAATTATAGTATCGAGTGGTCAGCAATAGCCAGTCAAAATAGCGCCGGCGCAACTCCTCGCGGATCTCGCGATACTCAGGATCGTCATACAGATTGTTCATCTCCCAGCGATCCTCGGCAAGATTGTACAACTCGCCGGCATCTTCCTTTTCGGCAAACATCCCGCGAGGGCGGTGAACAAGCTTCCACTGCTTGGTACGAATGACCCGGGAGAGCGGGAACTCGGTGACCACGAAATCCCGCAGCGGCTCGACCTGACCATGCAGCATTCCCGAAAGGTCTTTACCGTCCATGGTATCCAGCGGCTGAATACCGGCCAACTGGCATAGCGTGGGGAAAGTGTCTATAGACTCGACCAGCTCCTCGACCGTGTTAGCTGTGAAGTCGCCGCCGGGCCAGTTCCAGATATACGGAACCCGGGTTACCGCATCGTCGCTGATGCCCGGCACTTTCTCCATGAAGCCGTGTTCCAGAGCGAACTCACCGTGATCAGCGGTATAGATGATTATGGTATTGTCAAGCTCGCCGATCTCCTTCAGCTTGTCCACCACCAATCCTACCAGGTAATCAAC
>JALGTV010000162.1 GCA_029821215.1 Candidatus Zipacnadia bacterium
GGGAAGCTGACCTACCCGGATTAGAGATAGTCGATGCCCCGGAAGTAGTGGAAATGGAGGATGACATAACCCGCGTTGTCCGTGGCCGATCAGACTCGTCAGTGGCGGTGGCGGTAGAGCTGGCCAGAGCCGGGGATGCGGATGCTGTGGTATCGGCAGGCAATTCGGGGGCTTTTATGGCCCTGGCCCACACTCGGCTGGGTACAATTGCCGGTCTACGACGACCGGCAATTGGCGTGCTTTTGCCGGGTAACCACCAACAACGTGTGCTGATTGATGGCGGTGCCAATGTAGACTGTCGGCCTGTTGATCTGGCTCAATTTGGGCTGATGGGCAGCATATATGCCGAACATGCGTTAGGTATTAACCAGCCCCGGGTGGGCTTGCTGAGCATCGGCCAGGAACCATGTAAAGGCAATAACCTTACCCAGGCTGCCTATGAGCTGCTCAGCCAATCTTCCCTTAATTTCATTGGTAATGTAGAAGGCGATGACATTTTTGGGGGAGAAGTTGACGTTATTGTGGCTGATGGCTTTGCCGGCAATGTAGCGTTGAAGGCGGCAGAGGGAGTGCTCCAGTTAGCAGTAGGCCAACTGCTGCAGCAGATTTCCCAGAGTCTGCAGGCCCAGGTCGGCGCTTGGATGATGCGCCATACCTTAGCTAATTTCAAGCGACGTTTCGACTATGCTACCTATGGCGGAGCTTTACTATTAGGAGTGCGAGGCATTTGCGTGGTCAGCCACGGTCGTTCCGATGCCAATGCTATAGCCAATGCCATAAAAGTGGCGTGTTCAGCGGCAGAAGGGCACGTCGTGGAACGGTTGCAAGAGACTTATGGCCAGGTAATTCCAAGTGTCATGGGCTAACCAGGACTCGCCGTATCACTAATAGCTTCGGACCCTCAACTATTATCATCCATTCTTACTGTAAGGATGCTCAGTATAATGCCATGTGGAGCCACAATTTGTGGAGTAGGCTCATACGTTCCTGAACGCATCTTGACTAATGCCGACCTGGAGCAGATGGTTGATACCTCCGATGAGTGGATTGTCAGCCATACCGGAATCCGAGAACGGCGCATAGCCGCCGATAATCAGGCTTCTTCTGATCTGGCGATTATGGCAGCCCAGCGCGCCCTGCAAGATGCCGCTGTCCGCCCCGAAGATCTTAATTTGGTTATCGTCAACACATTAACCCCAGATATGTCCTTCCCAGCTACGGCGTGCTTAGTTGAGGACGCCATTGGCGCGACCAACGCCGGAGCCTTTGATATGAGCAGTGGCTGCACTGGCTTTATCTACGCCCTGGCAACCGGCGCGAATTTTATTCGGATACAAGATTATGAATATGTGCTGGTTATTAGTGCCGAGACGCTAACCAGAATTACTAACTGGACCGACCGCTCTACCTGTGTGCTATTCGGCGACGGAGCCGGCGCGGCGGTGCTTAAGCCATGCCGCGAAGGCGAAGGCCTGCTCTCATATGCCCTAGAGTCTTATGGGGAACATGGCGATCTACTTATGCTCCCCGGAGGCGGCTCGCGGCTGCGCCTCACCCCGGAGTTGATTGCCCAGCACAAAGATTGTCTGGAGATGGAGGGCCCCGAGATATTCAAGCTGGCCGTAAGAGGTATTCCTGCGGTGGCCAAAACTGCATTAGATAAAGCGGGAGTATCTGCCGCCCAGGTTACTGCGGTGGTAATGCACCAGGCCAATAAACGAATACTGGACGCCGCTGGCCAGCGCTTGGGGATACCTACTGAGCGGATAGTGTGTACCATAGACAAGTACGGTAATACCTCGGCGTCCTCGGTGCCCCTCGCCTTAGATGATATTTACCGGCGCGGGCAACTGCATCCCGGTGACATTGTGCTGTTTGTGGGATTTGGGGCCGGTTTCACTCTGGGGGCGGCTGTGTTCCGCTGGACGCTGGAACCCTTCAGCAATACTACCTCCGCGCCTGCGCATTGAAGCATGAACGCAGGTTGAGAACCTGCGTTACGGGGGGGCGGGCAGCGAAGGCTCTGTCCATGAACCCGACGGGCGAGACGCCCGTCGTACCGAATCCTGGGAGAAGAAATTCTATGAACTTCGAATTTACCGATGAACAAAAAGACATCTTCGCCGCAGTAAAAGAGTTTTGTGATGAGGAGCTGAAGCCTCAGGCCCAAGAGGTTGACCGAAGAGGCGAATTCCCCTGGGACAACGTGCGGATGTTAGGTGAACTGGATCTGATGGGCATTCCAGTGCCCGAAGAATATGATGGTTTGGGATTAGGCTTCTTGGAGTGGACGGTAATTGGGGAAATGCTCTCGGCAGCTTGCACTACCACCGGTGCGGTCTATGGGGCCCACGTATTGTGCGTATATCCCATAATGCTGTTTGGAACTGATGAGCAAAAGGACAAGTACCTGCGGCCCCTGGCCCGTGGCGAGAAAATTGGCGCCTTTGGGCTGACTGAGCCGATGGCGGGTTCAGATGCTGGAAATGTCCAGACCCGGGCGGAGTTGGTGGGCGACGAATATATTCTCAATGGCACCAAGCTGTTCATCAGCAATGGCGGCGAGGCCGAGATTTATGTTATTATTGCTAATGTCCAGCCCGAGCGGGGCACTCGCGGAATGACTGCTTTTATTGTGGAGAAAGGCACCGAGGGGTTTGAATTCGGCAAGGACGAGGAGAAGATGGCCTTCCCCTCCCTGCCCAACCGAGAGCTTGTTTTCCAGGATGCGCGGGTCCCCAAGGAAAATCTGTTAGGGCGAGAGCGCCGGGGCTTCCGGGTGGCCATGGAAACTCTGGGCCTGGGCCGAATTGGTATGGCAGTAGGAGCGGTGGGTCTGGCCCAGGCGGCCTATGACGCGGCCATAGAATATGCTCCGACGCGAACGCAGTTCGGCCAGCCCATCACCCAGTTCCAGGCCGTGCAGTTTATGCTGGCCGACATGGCTACCGAAATTGAAGCAGCCCGCTGGCTAACGTATAATGCCGCCTGGCGCAAAGATCAGGGTCTGGACTTTGAGAAGGAAGCAGCCATGGCTAAAGTCTACGCCTCCGAGACCTGCAACCGGGTTGCCTCCAAAGCGGTCCAGATTCACGGCGGCTACGGCTACACCAAGGACTATCCGGTTGAGCGCTACATGCGTGAGGCCAAGCTATTTGATATTGTGGAGGGCACCTCTCGCCAACCGCCTGCTCAAAGAAGCCCAGAAGGACTAAAGTGTTATAAATCAAAATATGAGAGCAGAGCGCGAAAAGATACATAGGATGTTCAGTGATATCGCGCCTCAATATGATTTCCTAAACCATGTGCTCAGTTTCAATATTGACCAAAGCTGGCGAAGAAAGGCCTGTACGTTAATTGACCCTCCGTCGAGGGCGCGAGTCCTTGACCTGGGTGCAGGAACCGGCGACTTCGCTCATGCCTGGCTAAATGAGCACTCCGATACAGATATGTTGGTACTAGCCGATTTTGCCGAACCGATGCTAAAGTTAGCCCGGCAGAAGCTACCCATATCAGCCACAATATCCATGGTTTGCTGCGATGCTCTTCAGTTACCGTGGTCAACAGCGACATTCGATGTGGTGCTGTGTGCCTTTGGGGTGCGCAATTTCGCCAATCTTGAAACTGGCCTAAAAGAGATAGCACGGGTAACCAAGCCTGGTGGACATGTAGTGATCCTGGAATTCTGTAGCACTAAACGATTCTGGATAGCTAACCTTTACTGTAAGTACGTTGTGCCCCTGGTGGGTTATTTGTTTACTCACCACCGACAGGCTTATGAGTATTTGGCTACATCAATGGAGGAATTTGTCACTCCATCGCACTTGCAGGGACAGTTGGAGAAGGCCGGATTTGATAAGGTAGCTTGGACGGATTTCATCTGGCACATTGCTACGGCTTTTTGGGGTGTGCGCATATGATTGAAACACAATTCACCAATCACGCGAATAGAAGACCATGAACATCATCGTCTGCATAAAACAGGTCCCGGATACTACCGAAGTGGCCATTGACCCCGAGACGGGGACGTTGATTCGCGAAGGTGTGCCCAGTATCATCAATCCCTTTGATGAGAATGCCATTGAAGAAGCCCTGCAACTGGTAGAGAAGCATGGGGGCAAGGTGACTATCATCACTATGGGCCCGCCTCAAGCTGAAGAGGCGCTGCGCCAGGCCCTGGCGATGGGGGCCGATGAAGCGATTCTGATTTGTGATAAGGCATTTGCCGGTAGTGATACCTTAGCTACCTCCTATGCCCTATCCCGGGCTATCAGAAAAATTGGTGACTTTGACCTGATAATCTGCGGCAAGCAAGCCTTTGATGGTGATACGGCTCAGGTTGGTCCCGGATTGGCCGAGCAGCTCAGCATTCCGCAGATAACTTATGCCATTGAGGTAGAGGTTGAGAACAAGAAGCTGCGGGTGCGGCGGCTGTTAGAGAATGCGTTTGAGGTCGTCGAGACGCGGCTGCCCGCCCTGATTACCGTGGTCAAGCAGATAAATGAGCCGCGCCATGCTAGTCTGCGGGGGGTAATGAAAGCCCGGAAAGCCGACATACCGGTGTGGACAGCAGAGGATGTGGAGGCTGATCCGCTACGCTGTGGCCTTAACGGCTCGCCGACCAACGTGGTCAAGGTATTCTCACCCCAGCACGAGTACAAGGGCGAAATCCTGGAGGGCGAGATCCAACAGGTCACCCAGACGTTAATCCAACGACTGCAGGAAGCCAAACTTTTGTAAGGGGAGTCAAAGTAGTCTGTGGGTATCTACATAGATACTAACAAGTGCACCGGCTGCAAACTATGTCTCAGCGCTTGCCCGTACGGGGCCATTGTCATAGAGGAGGACAAGGCCCATTTCACTGAGGACTGCACCAGTTGTGGAGCCTGCGTGAGTGCCTGTCCGGTGGGTGCTATTGTTATGGAGGTAGTGCAGGCAGAGCAGGTGGACACCAGCCAATACCGCGGGGTGTGGGTGGTCGCCGAGGTGCAGGACGGCCAGTTGGCCGAAGTGACTCTGGAGCTGATAGGCGAGGCCCATCAGTTAGCCCAGCCTCTGGACGTCCCCGTTAGTCTTGTCTTGCTTGGTGACCAGGTTAGCCAGTTCGCTTCAATTGCTGGTGCGCAGGGTGCCGACAGGATTTATGTGGTGGAAAATGACAATCTGGCCCAGTATCGTACCGGGCCGTACACTGACGTAATTTGTGGACTGATAAACAAGTACAAACCCGAGATAGTGCTCATTGGTGCTACTCTGCAGGGCCGGGATCTGGCCTCCCGCATTGCGGCGCGTATCGGTGCGGGTCTGACTGCCGATTGCACCGGGCTGGAGATTGATACCGACCAGCGGCTGCTGCGCCAGACCCGGCCGGCATTCGGCGGCAATATCATGGCCACCATCCTGTGCCGCCAGGCCCGCCCGCAGATGGCTACGGTGCGGCCCCGAGTGATGAAGAAGCTGGAACCCCGCGATGATAGTGAGCCAGAGATTGTTAATATACCGGTTTCGTTAGATTCCAAGTCTATTGCCACTAAGATAGTTGACATAATTCGTGAAGAGACGCAGGAAGAGGCCAATTTGCAGGATGCCGACATCATTGTCTCCGGCGGCCGGGGGCTAAAAGGCCCGGAGAATTTTGCTCTTATTCGCGAGCTGGCTGAGGCGCTGGGCGGGGCAGTAGGTGCCTCCCGCGCGACCGTGGATGCCGGCTGGATACCGGCATACCACCAGGTGGGTCAGACCGGTAAAACTGTTAGTCCCAAACTATATATCGCCTGCGGCATTTCCGGGGCAGTCCAGCATCTGGCGGGAATGTCAACTTCCGACTGCATTGTGGCCATCAATACTGACCCCCACGCCCCCATTTTTGATGTAGCTACCTTCGGGATCGTCGGCGATCTCTTTGAGGTAGTGCCCGCCCTGACCGAAGCTTTGAAGAATGAGGCAGGCTAAAATAGCACGGAGCAGTGGCCATGATAGGATTTATATTCCCCGGCCAGGCCTCACAATTTATAGGTATGGGTGCCGAGTTGGCAGACACTTACCCCGCGGCCGCTGAGGTCATACAACAGGCCGATGATATACTGGGGTTTGCTTTGTCGGAGCTGATGTTCAACGGTCCCAGCGAGAAGCTTACCGCTACCGAGGTCGCTCAGCCGGCGCTACTGACTCATAGCGTGGCGACCTGGAGAGTACTGGCGGATAACGGGCTGCGTCCGGATATGGTAGCTGGACATAGTCTGGGCGAATATTCAGCTTTGGTAGCGGCTGGCAGTTTAGATTTTCCTGCCGCCCTGAGATTAGTGCGCCAGCGCGGGCTGCTGATGGCTGAGGCGGGCAACCAGGTGGGGGGAACGATGGCGGCTATTATAGGCTTGGCTGCTGAGCAAGTTGAGCAAGTCGTGGCGCGAGCAGCCCAGGAGGGAAATGTGGTAGTGGTGGCGAATTATAATTGTCCAGGCCAGATAGTCATCTCAGGCGCGGAGGCCGGCGTAGAGCGAGCCGCCGAGTTGGCTAAGGAGGCAGGCGCTCGCGGTAGTATGCCCATTAAAGTGAGCGGTGCCTTCCATTCGCCGCTGATGGCATCAGTAGCCCAGCAGTTAGATAAGTATCTGCAAGCCGTTCCGATAAGACAGGCGCAGATACCGGTCGTCTCCAATGTTGACGCGGTAGTCCACCGTGACGGCGACGCAATCAGGAGCGCCCTGAGCCGGCAGCTTACCAACAGTGTGCTGTGGGAAAAGAGCATCAGGACTATGATAGCGGCTGGGATAGATACATTTGTGGAGGTTGGGCCTAAGGCCGTATTGACGGGAATGATGCGTCGTATCAGCCCCGATGCTCAGTCGTTGGCCACATCAGAAGTGGCTGATATCCAGCAAGTGATAACCCAGCTATGTGAGGAGGACAAAACATAGTGCTCACCGACCAGGTAGCCATTGTAACCGGAGCGGGGCGAGGGATTGGCCGGGTAATTGCCTTGACCCTGGCCGATCGGGGCGC
>JALGTV010000163.1 GCA_029821215.1 Candidatus Zipacnadia bacterium
GGCGGGTTGTTTGTGAGCCACATGACGCTGGGCGGACTGGCGGGCTTGTTGCGGGGCCGCATTTTCTCCGACCGTATCGGGGTGGCTATGTTAGTCAGTTTAGTTGCAGTTATTATCGCCAATTTTGTTGAGTTGATCTTCTACCCCCCTCCGGCTTTCGGGGCGTGGCTGGTAGATACCGGGGGCCAGGCCTTGCTGAGTGCAATAGCAGCCGCGCCTCTGTTTGCTCTAATGCGCCTGGTGGCTACCTATTTCCCCTCGCCTCGCAGGTGAAGGGAGCCAAAGGATGGGCATTATGAATAGACGAGAGTTTATAGGTAAGTGCAGCGCCGCTGCTGCCGCTGTTGTCAGTATTGGCCCTCTGGCAGGCTGCGCGCGGCGTACCACTGCGCCTGTCACCTCACCCCACCCACCTCGGCGATATCACCCCCGTCAAGGTGGGCCATAACCGGTGGAACCCAGATGGGGTGGATGTTGATGTGTCGGTAGCTGCTAATATGGATCCTACCCGGCTGGTACAGACTGCAATAGACAATTATGGGGGTATTGACGCTTGGGTGCGGGCCGGAGACCGAGTGGTGATCAAGCCCAATCTGGCCTGGGCCCGCCAGCCGGCCCAGGCAGCCACTACTAGTCCCCAGATCCTGGCGGCGGTCATTTCTCTGTGTCAGGACGCGGGGGCCGCCGAAGTCTTGGTGGTTGAGCACAGTTGTGATACCGCCGCGGTCACCTTTGAGATGTCTGGTGCTCAACAAGTCTGCCAGCAGGCCGGTGTGCCTCTAATCAGTTTGGACAATGACCGGCTGTATCGGCAAGTCCCCCTGAGCAGGGGCATCAATTTTGCTACTGACCTGGTGGCTAAAGATGTCCTGGATTGCGACGTGTATATCAATTTGCCCATCGCCAAGGCCCACAGCGCTACGCTGCTAACTCTGGCTCTCAAAAACCAGATGGGCGCAGTGTGGGACCGGGGCCGCTACCATAGTGCCGGGCAGAGCAGTGCCCCGGGTCTTAATCTGCACCAGAATATTGCCAGTTTGGGAGCCTCGCTGCGTCCTACCCTTAATATCATTGACGCCACCCGGGTCCTACTGTCTAACGGTCCCAAGGGGCCGGGCCTGACCCAGGAGATGAACACGGTCATTGCCAGTGCCGATATCGTAGCCGCCGACGCGTATGCTGCCAAGCTCATAGGCAAACAGCCCGCGGACATCCCTCATATCACTATGGCTGCCGAGATGGGTCTGGGCAATGCTGACTTAACTTCCCTGCAGGTAGCCACTACTTGACCGATTCTGTTGTGATTATAACTGTCGGCGCTGGCCGTGTTAGGATTGTGTGCTTTACAAATACCTCGGTTTGTGTTATCATTCCAACACTGGCCTGAGACCTGCGACTGAGGTAGTCGCTTGCCTGATGCTACTCTCGGTTACAGGCAGATATCGTCAAGGTCAGCGATGGTAGCGGTCTACCCCCCTGACGGCTACGATTAGTAAGGCACTGAGGTGGGTTAATTGACTTTAGCCAAGGAAGATAAGCAACAAATAATCGAGCAATTCCGGGTCCATAGCCAGGACACGGGATCTCCGGAGGTGCAGGTAGCCCTGCTAACGGCGCGTATTGAGTATCTAACCGACCACTTACGGGAGCACAAAAAGGACCACCATTCTCGGCGAGGTCTATTGAAACTGGTCGGCCAACGTCGTCGGCTGCTCAACTATCTGCACAATAAGGATGTTGAGCGATATCGCAGTCTGATTCAAACACTGGGTCTGCGGCGATAAACCTGCTGTATTGCACCTACCGCACATAACAGGCTGTTAAGACGTCTTAGTTATGGACGTCTTTGAGTAACCATTTGTCGTACAAGTCTAAAATTGGCTGGAGCCGGAAGGAGTGCAGGAAATTCGGGGAATCAGGGAAAGCAGAGGCTTTTGCCTACCGACCATCGGGCAGGCCGACATCCTCTGTTTTCCCTGCTTCCTCACTTTCCTTCAATTCTTCTCTGGCTCTGGTCAGAGAAGGAGTAGTAATGATACACAAAGTAAGTTGTGACTTTGCCGGTCGTCCCCTGACCATTGAAACAGGGCGGCTGGCCAAGCAGACTGATGCGTCGGTACTGGTGACGTATGGCGAGACAATTGTCCTGGTCACCGTGGTTGTCTCCCCCGAACCGACAAACTTCGACTTTTTGCCCCTGCGGGTGGACTTTGAGGAGAAGATGTATGCTGTTGGCCGTATCCCCGGCGGTTTTTTCAAGCGCGAGGGTCGGCCCAGCACCGAGGCTATATTGACCTGCCGGAAGACCGACCGACCTATCCGGCCCCTATTGCCTGCCGGGCTGCGCCATGACGTTCAGGTGATTGCCACTGCGCTGTCGGCGGAAAACCAGAACTCGGTAGACCTGGTGACAATGACTGGAGCCTCGGCGGCCATGCATCTGTCCAGTCTCCCGTTTGCCGGACCCTTTGCTACCGCTCAAATCGGCCGCGAGGACGACCAATTCATCATCAATCCGTCCTTTGAGCAACTGGAGGCTGGTGACCTGGATTTGTTGGTATCCATCACTGCCGATGGCGTGTTGATGGTGGAGATGGATGGCTGCCAGGTGCCCGAGGAGGTAGTGATTGAAGGCATTAAACTGGCTGAAGAGACCGCAGCACCAGTTCTGGATATCATAGAGGAACTGCGCGAACAAGCGGGCCAGCCTAAGCGCGACTACCCCCTGTGGGAGCCGCGTGCTGAAATCGTTGACTATGTCAAGCAGCATCTAACTGATCAGCTTGATGAAGCGCTGCAGATAGCCGATAAGATGGAGCGCCAAACACGCATCAGGCAGATTAGGAAGCAGGCGGTGGAAGAACTGGCCGAGACCTACCCAGAGCCACAATCCGACGTGCAGGTGGCTATTGACGAACTTACCGGCGAGAAGATTAAGAAAATGGTCCTGGAGGAAAACCGCCGGATAGATGGCCGGGGCTTCCAGCAGATCCGGCCGATAAGCTGCGAGGTAGGCTTGTTGCCTCGCACTCATGGTTCGGGTCTGTTTACCCGCGGCGAGACCCAGGTACTGACTACTACCACCTTAGGGCCGGTACACGACCAGAAATTAGTCCGCACTCTGGAAGAGGAAGAATACAAGCGATTTATGCATCACTATAACTTCCCCCCGTTCTGCGTGGGAGAGACACGCGCACTGCGTGCTCCTGCCCGTCGTGAAATCGGCCACGGCAACATTGGCCAGAAGGCTCTGGAGAGTATGCTCCCGCCTGAGGAGGAGTTTCCTTACACAATTCGGTTGGTTTCTGAGGTGTTAGAGAGCAATGGCTCTTCCTCCATGGCTAGCGTATGCGGCTCGACTCTGGCCCTGATGGATGCGGGGGTGGAGATAACTGCTCCCGTAGCCGGGATTGCCGTGGGGCTGATCTATGAGCGTGATGATAACTATGCCCTGCTTACCGATATTCAGGGTATTGAGGATCATGCCGGGCACATGGACTTTAAGGTCGCCGGCACCCGGACCGGCATTAATGTTCTTCATCTGGATATGAAAGTACCCGGTCTCCCGCCAACTATCTTGGCCGAAGGACTTGAGCAAGCTAGAGTGGCTCGCCTCCAGATACTGGATGAGATGGCCAAAGTCCTGCCTTATCCGCGCACCGAACTGTCGCGCTATGCTCCCCGCATGTACGCGTTGCAGATCCCGCGGGACACTATCGGCTTGGTCATCGGGCCAGGCGGCAAGCAGATACGGAAGTTACAGGACACCTATGAGGTGGAGATCGATATTGAAGATGACGGTACAGTATTTATCTTCGGTACTGACAGCGAGAAAGCCCAGCAAGCCTATGAACACATTCGCCAGATGACCCGAGAGATAGAAGTCGGGGAAGTCTTCACCGGCACCGTCGTCAATACCACTGCCTTTGGCGCTTTCGTTGAGATTACTCCTGGCCGCGAAGGCCTCATCCATATCTCTCACCTGGCTTGGGAGCACGTCAATCGCACCGAAGACGTGGTCAAGCCCGGCGATAAGGTGAAGGTCAAGGTCATAGATATTGACGATGAGGGCAAGATTCGCCTTAGTCGCAAGGAGCTGCTCCCTCGCACTGATAACCGAAGCTCAGGCGATGACGAACATCGTTCGGGCCGGGGGCGTAACTACACTCGCCGCCGGCGCTAACTACTGCCCGGGCTGGCAA
>JALGTV010000164.1 GCA_029821215.1 Candidatus Zipacnadia bacterium
TACGGGGGAGGATATGGTTTTGGCGGTGGTGGGAGCAGCTACTATGGCCTTAGCTACCCGGCGGCACGGGCAGCTCAGGTCGACACCTCCACTACCGGCTTAGATGTCTCAACTCGGCGGAATGAGCTGGACCTACGGCTGGACTTCCCCGGCTGGCCGGACGTGGACATTAGTCGGCAGACGATGAGCAATGCCGGGGGCAGTATGGGAGGTAGCGATTACACTTCCACGTCGCTGCGACTTAACCACACGTTCAGTGACCGACTGCGGCTTAATGCCACCTTGGGCAGCACGAACCAGTCCTACGGCGGCGATGCTGCCGCCGGTTCTGATGACCTCAGCCAGCCGCGAGGCAGCAGCACCCGGCGGCGGCAGGTCTCGGTTGACTACACGCCGTTTGATGATCTTTCACTCTCGGTTGATCTGGGCCAGAACCGCTCTGCAGGAAGCGGCGGGACGAGCAGCAATTCTAACTCCAGCAGTACTCGGTTATCAGCGCGATGGCAGCCTTCTGACAGACTGAGCATCAATCTGGACAAGACGGTTTCCGAGTCAACCGGTCGCGTCAGCAGTGGCTTTTATGGTGGATTTCCCGGCAGCGGATATTCGGGGTACCCGGGTGGTGGCGGTGGGGGCTATTGGCCGGGCCCCATCGCCGGAGGAGGTGGTGGGGGCGGATCATACCCCTATCAGGCTGATGACGGCGAAGACAGCGAGGAGGAAAGTCAAACCCGCTACGAGGATAGTACTACTTCCTTGGACATTAGTTACCTACTCAGTGATGACGTCTCGTTGAGCTTCAACACTCGGCGGCGCAAGTATACCAGTGGGGGCGGGGCCGGCTACCTGGCCGACAGCAACCAGCGCTCCCACAGCCTGTCGGCATCGTGGCGAGCCACCGACGCGCTGACAGTCACCGGGACACTGAGCAAAGACAACCTTAATTTTCTATCCGAAGACCAGGGTGCAGTGACCAATAATATGCTGAATCTAAGCCTCAACTATCAGCCGCCGGGACGGCGGTGGGGAGGCAGCTTGAGTATGAACCGCATGTCGGGCAGCAGTCCCACCTACATTGAGATTGGCGGCCGGCAGCGCTCGCGGATGGTCAGCACCGCCCTCTTTGACCTCAGTGGACAAATCCAGTATCGCGTGCGCGATGATGCTCATCTATACCTGCGGGCCGGATTGTCGGACTTCAACAGCGGCTACAGTGCCTTTAAGAAGAATACCGCCGAGCTTGGCCTGGGTTACCAGCTTAACGATAATAGTGAACTGAACTTCGGCTACCGATATATCAAACATATATCAGGCGAGACAGACTCGCCCTTCTTTGGATACACGGGAACTGCTATGCAATCGCAGGATTACATCGCTAATAGTTTTATGCTCACCTTCAGCACTCGTTTCGCTACTGATGTGGGTGGCCGCAGGGCGTTCCAGGGCCCGGTCGCCAGCTTCGGGGCACCGTCGTCAGGCGGTATGTACCAGCGAGGTGGCATCGGTGGCACCAACCTGGCCACATTCGGCGGCTACCAAGCTGGCTCCAGACGGCCCAGTCAGTATGGGCCCTTCGGACCAGGAGCCGAATATGGCGGAGGGTATCAGTCCCGATATGGGCAAGGGTATGGCGGCAGACAATATCAGCGCCGCGAAGGTTTTGGTAGTGGCTGGGATCAATTCCAGCAGCAGCCGCGCCGCCGGGAAAGAACGTTGGGACTGCCACCAGCTCAGATGCTACCCCCACCGACTGAGCCGGAGCGGCCTGAGCAGGGCGCCGAGTGGCCGCCAACTGAGGGCCTGTCCCGCTGGCAGATTCCCGATGCCGAGGAGTTGTGGTGAGTTAATCGTGATACTCAGGCAGATACGGACAGTGCTACTACTGATTAGTCTGATGTTGGTAGTCCCCAGTATGGCGGGGGCTGCCTACTTCGGTAACATTGATAATACTGCTTTTGCCACCCGAACCAATGGCCCCCAAGGGGCGGTGTTGATAGACGAGGGGGCTACCTCACCCCTAACCCCTCTCCGTGCCGAAGTAGGCAGGGAGATAGGGCCCTCTGCCATTACAACCCAGTCAGTGGCGGCCCAGCACAGTGTCTATTCATTACAACGGGCCGAACATACTATGCAATTGCTCCAGCACCTGGGCCTGAAAAGTCCTGATGCACAGGTGCGTTTCCCTCGCACCTTATATCACTTGCAAAATGGGCAGTTAGTCCTGCCGGACCTGGTGCGGCTGCAGCAGGCGGGGGGGCAGATAGGCGATCCCACCAATCAAATCACCTTCCAGTTCAGCGGCTTTCCCGATACCGATAAGCAGGCCCTGCAGACGTATCTACAAAGTGCCGTGCCCAAAGCCCGGTTGATCTATGGCCCACCGGCATTTGACATTACTGTCACGATAGTGCAGGACGACACCCTCCAGACCATCCAGGGCGGCTTTTATGATACGGCCGCTAATGAGATTCATATTCCGCCGCTGTCAGGCAATTTCCCCGAAGATACCTTTGTCCTGATTATGCTGGTGCTCAATGCCTTCCACGATGATATAGCCTTCTTCTACGACGCCTGGGAGCAAGGCTTCACAGGAGCGGCGGCTACGGTGGTGCAGACCACTCCGGGCGTCTCCCCGGCCTACAATCCGGTAGACCCGGGGCCTTTCTATTGCCTGTCGGTGTACGAGTGTGAGAACCAACCGGCCCTGGGCAATAATACTTTCTATCCAGACTCTGGGTTTGCGGGAATGTTAGTGTGGCGGATAGCCATGGCCCGGGCCGCCTGGTTCAAGTGCTATATTGAAGATCCTCAGTTCTTCGCCAACTTCAACCAACTGTACTATCAAAGCTACTTTGACGGGCTTCCCGGTGATATCCCGGGGCTGAAAGACATTGCGGCTCAGGTTCTTCCTACGGTTGAAGGAATGACCTTCTACGAATGGTATCAACGCCAGTATGTGCTGGATACCAGCATCCATACCGGCAGCAAGCTGTACACGTGGAATATCCCCCTGGAGCAGTCAGTGGCTCTGATTGCTGAGCATTATATCACCGATGCTAATGGTAACGAGTCGCCCCGAGGCGGCCAGGCGCGCACTATTTACTGGAACTATGATTTCACTTTGAGCCTGTATGCCGAGGAAGGTAATATCATTGATATAGCGGCCAGCGGCGATGGGGCGGGCGAAGGCTACTTAATACCCACCTTCTTTAACATTGGTGGACCACAACTGGTCACTGTGCAGGTGGATCTCAATGGCCTGCGGAGTATGTATCCATATCCGTATGGTGTGCGCGGATTTGATCCCGGCGAGAATGATTTCTACGGGGGCCTGATGGGGGGGCCGGTGGGTAGTATCTCGGTAACCGGCGGCGCCACCGATGATATTGATGTCAACCGGGCGGTGTGGGGTGTCTCGCTGACCGGGGGGCGACTGTCGCCGACGCAATTGCAAGTCACGGTCACCAATCCGCAAAGCCAGACGAATACCCGCACAGTAAATGTGGGCTGGGATTCCTACGTGATGTTCATTGATGGTGGTGGTCAAGCCCAGGTACAGCACATATTTCCTGCCGGGTTATCACTGATGTCGCTACCAGTGCAGCCCACTAACCCCAGCGCCGCCGAAGTCCTGGGAGTAGCCCCCCAGGATTTCCTACTGGCCCGGTGGGATCCGGCCTTGCTGCCCAATGGAGCATATCATATCTGGCCGGATATTGAGCCGTTTGCTCCGGGACGGGGTTTCTGGGTGCGCCTTTTTGAACCAGCACAGGTCTCCATAGATGGCATCTTACCTCCCGAGGATAAGAATTTTGAGGTCCCACTGGAGTTGGGTTGGAATATGATCGGCAGCCCGCGCCGCTATTCGGTGGATCTGGCCGAATTGCAGGTGCAGGTGGGCACCGATGATGCC
>JALGTV010000165.1 GCA_029821215.1 Candidatus Zipacnadia bacterium
GGTAGGCGAGCTTCTCCGCGCCGGTGGGCTTAACGAGAATCTCAGTTTCTCCATGATGGAGCCCGACACTCTGGACCGAGTTTGCTGGCCCCCGGACTGCCCTGAACGCGACCAATTGCGGCTTGCTAATCCGCTCAGCCAGCAACAGCGTGTTATGCGCACTACCCTGTTGCCCGCCTTGCTGGAGGCGTGCCGCCATAATGCCCGGCAGCGCGTGGCCGATGTGGCTCTGTACGAAATCGGTACAGCCTTCCTGCCCAATCCCGACCACGCCCTGCCCCGCGAAGAGCCACGCCCTGCCCCGCGAAGAGCAGCGGGTGGCGGGAATAATGATGGGCAGTCCTCTTACTGCCCAGTGGAATCTACAGCCAGAGCAAGCCAATATTGACTTCTACTATCTGAAGAGCCTGCTGGAACAGTTGCTCCAACAGTTGAACGTAACTGACATTGATTTTTCCCGCTATGAGCATCCTACCTTCCAGCCGGGCCGGTGTGCGGCACTGGTCACCAACGAGAGCAATATTGGGGTAGTTGGCCAGATCGCCGAGAATGTACAGGAAGCCTACGAGTTGCCCACCACGGCCTATGCCTTTGAAGTGAACTTGGATGTAATCATAGATAAGGCATCTCTGCACCCCGGCTATCGGCCGGTGCCCCGCTACCCGGCGGTGCTGCGCGATGTGGCGGTGATTGTGCCGGACACTGACGAATTCTCGGCTGCCCGGCTGGCCGCACAGATCAAAGCAGCCGGGGGCGAGAACCTGGACAGTGTTGAGCCATTTGACTCCTACGCGGATCCAGAATACCTCGGGCCTAACCGCCGCTCCGTGGCCTTCAACCTGATCTTCCGGCGGCCGGATCGCACGCTGACCGATGATGAAATCGGGACTGCTATGGCCGACATCCACAGCCACCTGGAGGAAATCGGTGGCCAGGTACGCAAGCAATAAGACTCCCGCCCTCGCGACGCCGCTGTTGCCACGATTCAGGCTGCCGGAGGCGGGACATTCTTGGGCTGATCAGAACTTTATCGCGTAGGCGAGGTTCTCCCACCTCGCTTCGCTGGGTAGCGGTTAATTACGCTGGCAAATGGACCGGGACTGAACCGAATCCATCGGCATTGTGTCCAATAGAATAGAGGCATCGCTGAGGGCGACAATAAACCAGAAGGGACTGCTGTTATGCATCGCAGAATTTGGCTGCTATCGCTGACTTTACTACTATTGGCCATTGGCCCGGCGGCGGCTGGAGTAGAGGTCGTCTACGGACCCACCATTGGCGATTTGACCCCCACCTCGGTGCGGATAAGCTGGTATACCAATCTGGATACCATCAGTTATGTGCAAATTGATGAGCAACAACTGGGCCGGGGTGGACCCACTAAGGCCCATCGCGTCCTGTTGGAGGGTCTTCAGCCCGAAGAGGTCTACACGTACTTTATTAAGGCTACGGTTGCCGGACAGGTCACTACCGCTGGCCCCTATCGCTTTCGTACCCCATCGGAAAACATAGACCGGTTCAGCTTCTGCGCCTACGGCGATACGCGCAGCCAGGCGGCTGATCACCGCAAAGTCGTCCTGGCTATGAAAGCCTGTCTACCCCGGCTGGTACTCCATACTGGAGACCTGGTCAACGACGGCCAGCAGATGAGTGATTGGCACAGTTTCTTTCCTGTTATCAAGTTGTTAGCACCCACCGTTCCCTTCTATTTTTGTCTGGGTAATCACGAGAACAACGCCCCCTTATACTACCAGTTTCTTCCTTTACCCAAGGGCGGTGGTGATGCGGGCACCGAATGGTATGGCTTTGTCTTTGGCAACTGCCAGTTCATCGCCCTGGACAGCAATCGCCGTATCAGCGAGCAGACCGAGTGGCTGCGGCAAATACTGGAAGATCCGCGGCCGCCGGGGGTAAAGTGGCGGATAGTATTCTTCCATCACCCCGCGTTTTCCTCGGGACCGCACGGTGGCAATGAAGAGATACAGACCCAATGGTGTCCACTACTGGAAGAAGGTGGCGTAGATTTGGTTTTCGTCGGCCATGACCATATTTATGAGCGCTCGGTGCACAATGGCCTCACCTACATAACCTGCGGCAATGGCGGTGCCCCCCTCTACCAGCCGGGCCAGTCAGACAACCCCTATAGCCAAGCCAGTGCCTCTGTGCATGGATTTTGTCGGGTCCAGGTCTCACCCCATCGCCTGGTAGTGACTGCCCTCTCCCACGAATTGGCCAAGCTTGACCAAGTCATCATTACTCACTAAGTTAACACAGCATCAGAGTCGTGCCCATGGATGATTTACAACAAGCAAATCACCTACATACTGGCCGACTGGAGATGGACCTTCCGCGAAGAGGCGGCGCACTTCCTGGAGTGTATCCAGGCAGGCCACCCGGCCGCTAAAGGAGAGCTGCTATGCCCGATAGCGAAATTATTTCCATCGGTGAGTTAATCGTTGAAATAATGCGCAAGCAGGTAGACAGCCCCTTTGACCGCCCTGATGACTTCATTGGCCCTTTCCCCAGCGGAGCGCCCGCCATCTTTGCTGACCAAGCTGCCCGCCTGGGCCACAGGGTAGCGTTTATTGGCGCTGTCGGTGAGGATGACTTTGGCAAGTGCCTGCTGGACCGGTTTGCCCAGGATGGCGTGGATAGCCAGTATGTGGCCCGGATTAGCGGGCTGGCCACCGGGGTAGCGTTCGTGACTTATTTCTCCGATGGCAGCCGCCAGTATATCTTTCATATTGGCAATTCCGCCGCCGGCCGGCTTCCCCGACCGCAAGCTGAGATGTTCACTGGAGCTAAGTGGCTGCATATCTGTGGCTCAACGCTCTCGGCCAGCGAGGCCATGCGTCAGGCTTGCTATCAGGCCTGCCAGATGGCTGCGCAAGCCGGTGCCCGCATCTCCTTTGATCCTAATCTGCGCCCGGAACTGCTGGGCGGCGAAGAGCCGTTGCGCCGGGTGTGCCAGCCGGTGCTGGAGATGGCCAGTTTAGTGTTGCCCAGCTCTACCGAGGCCGAACTGCTCAGCGGGGTAGAGGGGACCGAGGCTGCCTGTCAAGCACTTCTGAACGGTGGGGTGGAAATAGTCGCTCTGAAGCGAGGTGAGGCGGGCTGCACCATTTTCACTGAATCGGGAACTATTTCAGTACCCGGCTATCAGGTATATGCGATAGATCCTACCGGCGCTGGCGACTGTTTTGATGCCGGCTTTATCGGGGGATTAATTGAGGAGTTGGACCTGGAGGAGATAGGGCGACTGGCTAATGCCTGCGGAGCGTTGGGCACCACCCGCAAGGGACCTATGGAAGGCGCCGCCCCCCGTGCTGCTGCCTTTGAGTTGGCTGAGCTGAAGGATAAACTGTAATCACAGCATCTGGGCGGACATAAGGGTAGCAGAAATGCACGGTTACTTGGGTATTATCAGTTGACTCCTCGTCGTTTAGGTTCCCACCCGCCAGCTTTCCAGATACTCCTTCTGCTCTGGGGTAAGGGTATCTATTTGGATATCCATAGCTTGTAGTTTCAAAGCTGCGACCCGCTCATCTATTTCCTGGGGCACGCTATGTACTTCTACCTCCAGCGGCTCACTGCGCTGGGCTACATATTCTGCGCACAGGGCTTGATTGGCAAAGCTCATATCCATAACTACCGCCGGATGACCTTCCGCCGCCGCCAGGTTGGCCAGCCGTCCCTCCCCAATCAGGTACAGCCGCCGTCCGTCCTGAAGCTCATATTCCTGCAAGCTATGCCGCATCTGCCGCACAGCCACGCTCTGCTCGCGTAGGTCAGGCAGATCAATTTCCACGTCAAAATGCCCGGTGTTGCCCAGAATAGCCCCATCCTTCATTACCGCGAAGTGCTCAGCCCGGATGACGCTGCGATCGCCGGTTACGGTGATAAAGATATCACCGATTTCGGCGGCCTGAGCAATAGGCATAACCTGGTAGCCATCCATCGCCGCCTGCAGTGCTCGTAGCGGGTCCACCTCACAGATAATTACCTTAGCCCCCATACCGTCGGCCCGGCGAGCTACCCCGCGGCCACAGTCACCGTACCCGCAGACCACAAAGTTCTTACCCGCGAGCAGTACATTGGTCGCCCGCAG
>JALGTV010000166.1 GCA_029821215.1 Candidatus Zipacnadia bacterium
ACTGAAGCCAGCGGTGCTCAGGCAGGACTTCCACCAACTCTGCACCAGAAGTCTCATAGAAAGTACCCGGTCCCTCTGGTCCCGCCCATACGGTGTGTCCCAGTCCCTTCCTATCTGGTGCCGAGCGCACCTGGAATTTGAGACACCTCTCGCGGCGATAGAAAAGAATAACCGGCAACCCAAATTGTTATTGCAGATTGGATAGTAAACCTTTCCGTGCGACAATGGGTGCCGGTTTTTTCGTTGCATTTCAGCTATCGGTGAAAAGAACTGGGAGAATGCTGGCCCGGCGAAAGCCGATGCCTAATCACAGGTCCTTCGGTTAGCCTTCCTCCTTAAGCGAAAAATGAGTGATATGACAACCGATAACAATAGCAAGTCCCCGCCCTGGGACCAGGAAGCCGAACAGGCCACTCTGGGTGCAATGCTGGTTGAGGCAGGAGCCACAAAGCGCGCATTCAGCATCGTCGAAACTGAGGACTTCTACTCCCAAGTACATCAGCGAATCTTCAGTGCTGTGCAGGCTGTCTATAAGGCTGGCGAGCCTGTTGATCTAGTGACTGTGGCAGCGGAACTCCGGCGGCGTGGGCAGCTTGAGGAGGTGGGAAGTGGTGAGTACCTAACGGCGTTGATCGCCAAGGTGCCGACCCCAGCCCGCCTTCGCGGTACGCGCTGTCTGTGAACCCAATAGGTGGCCAACGAGGCTACCCTGGGCAGAAACCGCGCTGCGGGCCACGCCCGACTCACTGGATATGGTTAACCAAGAGGGCGAGGTGATCGGTATGTGCCCGCTCGCAGCTAGACGATAGCCAGAAAAGCCGCCGCGGTGCGGTCAATGGTTATGTCAATATCCTCTTCAGTGTGCGCCGTGGAGAAATAGAACAGGCCCTTGTCCGTCGGGAAGATATGTACGCCCCGCTGCAACAGTTCGCGGCGGAAGCGCACATATAGTTCAGCGTCAGTGTCAAACGAGTTGCGGAAGTTAGTGATGGGCTTGTCTGGGTCACGGAACGAGAGTCCAAAGAATGGCCCACCCGAGCCTTGAATGCGTACCGGAACGTTGACTCTGGCTGCCGCATCAGCCAGCCCTTGCATAAGTCTGTTGGCCAGGACGGTCATTTGCTCGTAAACCGCGCCCCCATCCCGGGAGAGCTCGTTCAGCACGGCCAGCGCCGCCGCGGCGCGTACAGGCCCACCATTGAAGGTACCAGCGTGCACGACCTGCCGCCGTGCCAGCAGCTCCATAATGTCACGTCGCCCGCCAAAACTTATGATGGGGAAGCCACCGCCCAGAGCCTTGCCGACAATGGTCAGGTCGGGAGTCACTCCGAAGTAGCCCTGGGCACTATTCAGACATACGCGCAAGCCGGTGATGACCTCGTCGAATATGAGCAGGACATCATACTTGCGCGTCAGTTCGCGGACTCCCTGCAGGTATCCGTCGTTGGGCGGTATCACGGCACAGTTGCTCATAATAGGCTCCATTATCACGGCGGCAATCTGGTGGGCCTGGGCTTGGAGAGTCTTCTCCAGTATCTCCAGATCGTTCCAGGGCAACACCACCAGGTCTTCCAGGACGCTCTCCGGCTGGCCTGGTGAACCCAATACCTTCCAGGGAGCCCGCTCTAGGCCAATCATAGACTCTGCCTCGGGTAGATGGCTGACGTAAATGTTGTCGTACCAGCCGTGATAATGGCCCTCAAACTTGAGGATTTTGTTGCGGCCAGTGTAAGCCCGAGCCAGCCGTTGTACGGCATGGACGGCCTCCGAACCGCTGTTATTGAAGCGTACCATCTCGTAACAGGGCACGACCTCAATGAGTTTTTCAGCGAGCTCAGATAGTAACTCGTGGGGCGCACCCCAGCCCCAACCCTTCTGTAATTGGATCTCCATGGCATCAATTACCGCCTGTGGATGGTATCCCAGGATCATCGGGCCATAACCCAGGAGGTAGTCAATATATTCGTTACCGTCTACATCGTAGAGGCGTGAACCCTTGCCGTGGTCAAAGTAGATAGGGTGCGGTTCCATCAGTGAGCGGACCTGCGCGGCAACGCCACACGGTACTGATTTCTTAGTACGTTCAAACAACCGAGCCGATTTTGTCCAATCCATTGGTAACGCTCCTTTGGTGATACAGGCATCCTGCCTGTGGCTTCACAGGCTGGAAGCCCGTGTCATTGTATTCTAGGGGTTGATTAAGGCCTTCATAAAGCCGTCCGGCTTTTCAGCCATGTGCTGAAGAGCCTCGCTGATATTATCCAGTGGCAGTTCTTCAGAGATGAGTGATTCGACCTCGACCTGCTCGGTCAGTAGAACTTGCAGGGCACGGGGGAAGGTATACGGATTGACCCACGAGGCGATGATGGTCAATTCCCGCCTGAGTATGTCAAAGGGAACGATTCTGGCTTCAGCCCCCTCTGGCGAGAAGCCGAAGATGACCAGTTTGCCATGTTTCTTCAACATTCCCACGCCCTGCTCGACCGTGGGGATGCTGCCCACAGCCTCAATTACCAGATCAGCGCCTTGTCCGTTGGTCATATCCATGACCGCCGCAACCGGATCCTGGTCCTGAGCATTGATGACGTCGGTCGCGCCTCGCTGCAGGCCCAGATCGAGCTTCCATTGGGAACGAGAAAGCAGAATAACACGGGCCGCACCGGCACGCCTCAGTAGTTGTAATAGTATTTGACCCATCGAACCGCCCCCGATAATCACCGCTGTCTGGCCCAGTTGCGGAGCGGCTTGGTCAATGGCATGAACCGCGCAGGAGACTGGCTCAGTGAAAGTCGCAGCCTTAACACTGAGTTTCTCCGGCATCAGGTAAGTACCTTTGGCCCCGACTTTGCAGTACTCAGCAAAGCCACCATCACGGAGTACGCCGTACGCGGCTAAGTCTTCACAGTAGGTCGGATAGCCCGACCGACACCAATCACACGCCCCGCAGCTCTCATTAGGGTCTACTACTACTTTATCGCCTACCGTCAGGCCCTTGACCTCCTCGCCGATCTCGACAATTCTACCCCCCATCTCATGGCCGATAATCACTGGACAGTTGGCGGTATAGTGCCCCTCGAACAACTTCAAGTCAGTGCCGCATAGCCCACAGGCTTCCACTTTGAGGATCACTTCATTAGGACCTGGCGTAGGCTGGGGGACTTCTTCGACGACGAGTTCACCAGGTTTGTGCAACACGGCTGCTTTCATTATCTATCCTTCTTTCTGCTCACCATGGCGCTCATAAATGCAGGTAACCGCTTCGTGAAGAGCCTGCCGGCATTTGTCATTAAGATACTGTTTCGCGGGCTGGGCCAGGATTTCCTCCACCTTCTGCCGGGCACGAGTCACAATATCTTGGGCACCTGCGTCGGCCCAGGTTTCATAGCTCTGCCGGTCGGCCAGGCGGGCCGTATAGAGTTCCTGGCGGAAGTGGTGGAGGGTGTGTTCAGTGGGCAGATAGTTGCCGCCCGGGCCCACCGCGTTAATGACTTCAGTCGCCAGGGTGGCCTCATTGACTTCAATGCCCTGTATGAGCCGGCGAATGTTCCCACAGATTTCATCGTCAATGACTAGTTGTTCATAGGAGGCCGTAAGGGCAAAGTCCACCATGCCGCCAACGAGTGAAAGCGTGTCGGCGCCGGCCAGCGCGGGTGCCATGATAGTCATCATCTTCTCATAGGCGGCTTGGCCGTCGGGGAGCTTCGAGTCAGCCGTGCCCACCACCGCATTGTTGGGAATCTGGCAGTAGCGGGCTAGCTGAATAGCCCCTGCAGCCATGAGGGCAGCTTCGGGACTGCCGAAAGCAGGGGTGGCCACCAGCATATCCATAATCGCAGGATAGGGCGCATAAATTACGTCGACCTTGGCAAACTCGATCAGGCCCCACAGGGAATCGCCCCAAGATAGTCCACTGTTGGGGCAGGCGGTGATAGCTATGGTCTTGCGTCGCTTCAGCTCGTCCAGCCCGCCGGCGGCAGCACTGGCGACCTCAATAGTCTCTTCGGCTACTTGCTGGCTCTTGGCATACCAGCAGCAAAAAGGCTTGCCGGTGTTTTCGTACAGAATCTGGAGCCACACCGCGTGTACTATGCCCTCCGGTATCTCCAGCGACTGTACACAGTTATTGGCAATGTCAAAGCTATCCAGGGCTTCACTAAGGCGGGCGAAGTTGAACATATCCTGGCGACTGGCCGCCCGTCGCTGGCCACTATGTAAGTCCAGTGTGTACAGGGGCAAGGAACCGACGCCAAAGTGTGCCCCGCCCGTGCCCATCTGCACTATCTGGGCCTCGTCGGTGCCCAGGCGCTGGAATTGCTTGGGGGTCTTCGCCAGAGCCTGTTCCACTACCTCCCGGGGAAACTTAGCCAGACCCTCCTCGTCTACCTGGCAGCCAGCTTCCTTCAGGTAGGGAATAGCCGCCGGCTCCGTGAACAGCACGCCGGTATTCGCCAGGACATTCAGAGCCGCCTCGTGGATAGCAGCGACAGA